>CAWUJR010000189.1:0-7176 GCA_963922375.1 uncultured Robbsia sp. | reverse complement strand
TACGCCTGCGGTCCCGCAAGGCCACATCGTTACCTCGCCGATGGTCGGCACGTTCTACCGCGCGCCGTCGCCGGGTGCCGAGCCGTTCGCGCAAGTGGGCGACAGCGTCAAGGAAGGCCAGACCATCTGCATCATCGAAGCAATGAAGTTGCTCAACGAAATTGAAGCCGACAAGGGCGGCGTGATCAAGGAAGTGCTGGTCGAAAACGGTCAGGCAGTGGAATATGGCCAACCGCTGTTTGTGATCGGCTGATTCGGTCGTCAGCGTTCGGCCAACGTCACCGGTATCGGCAGATTCTTTATTTGTGACGCCGACTGCTGTCCGCCCCCGCCCTCTGCTACGATCCTCTGATATGTTCGAAAAAATTCTCATTGCCAATCGCGGCGAAATCGCGCTTCGTATTCAGCGCGCCTGCCGTGAGCTCGGCGTCAAGACCGTCGTGGTCTATTCGGAAGCCGACAAGGAAGCGAAGTACGTCCGTCTTGCAGACGAGGCCGTCTGCATCGGTCCCGCGCCTTCCAACCTCAGCTATCTGAACATGCCGGCGCTGATCAGCGCCGCCGAAGTCACCGATGCCGAGGCGATTCACCCCGGCTACGGCTTCCTGTCCGAGAATGCCGACTTCGCAGAACGCGTCGAGCAGTCCGGCTTCACTTTCATCGGCCCGCGCCCCGAAACCATTCGCATGATGGGCGACAAGGTGTCGGCCAAGCAGGCGATGATCAAGGCGGGCGTGCCCTGCGTGCCGGGTTCCGAAGGCGCATTGCCGGAAGATCCGAAAGAGATCGTGAAGATCGCGCGTCAGGTCGGCTATCCGGTGATCATCAAGGCCGCCGGCGGCGGCGGCGGTCGCGGCATGCGTGTCGTGCACACCGAGGCGGCACTGGTGAACGCGGTGAACATGACCCGCGAGGAAGCAGGACGCGCGTTCGGCAACCCCGAAGTGTATATGGAGAAGTTCCTCGAGAATCCTCGCCACGTCGAGATTCAGATTCTGGCGGACTCCTTCAAGAACGCAATCTGGCTCGGTGAGCGCGATTGCTCGATGCAGCGTCGTCACCAAAAAGTGATCGAAGAAGCGCCGGCACCGAACATCCAGCGCCGACTGGTCGAACGCATCGGCGAACGCTGTGCCGATGCCTGCAAAAAGATGGGATATCGCGGTGCCGGCACCTTCGAATTCCTGTACGAGAACAACGAGTTCTATTTCATCGAAATGAACACCCGCGTGCAGGTCGAACATCCGGTGACCGAAATGATCACCGGCATCGACATCGTGCAAGAGCAGATCCGCGTGGCAGCCGGCGAAAAGCTGCGCTACCGGCAGAAGGACGTGGTCATTCGCGGTCACTCGATCGAATGCCGGATCAACGCCGAAGACCCGAAGAAGTTCACCCCTTCCCCGGGTCGGATCACGTCATGGCACCCGCCGGGCGGCCCTGGCATCCGTGTCGACTCGCACGCTTACGATGGCTATTTCGTTCCGTCGAATTACGATTCGATGATCGGCAAGGTCATCGCCTATGGCGCGACGCGCGAACAAGCGATCAAGCGCATGCAAATCGCACTGTCGGAAATGGTCGTCGAAGGGATCAAGACCAATATTCCGCTGCATCGTGAATTGATGATGGATGCGGCCTTCATGGAAGGCGGCACCAGCATTCATTACCTGGAAGAACGTCTGGCCCAGCAGGCGCAGTCTGCCGCCGGCGCTGCCACGTCGTCGTGAACGTCCCCTTGAATACAGGCGACCAGCGTCATGAAGGAATAAACGATGAGCTATCGTGAGTTGATCGCGGATACCGCACGCGACGATGCGGAAGCGTTGTCGGATGCGCTGATGGACCTGGGCGCGTTGTCGGTATCGATTGAAGATGCCGACGCGAATACGCCCGACGAGCAGCCGGTCTTCGGCGAACCCGGCATGCTGACCGAACCGCGAACCTGGCATCACTCGCGGATCGTCGCACTGTTGTCGCCGGAGCAGGACGCCGGCCTGTTGTTGACGGCCGCGGCCAACCAGTTGGGACTCCCTGTCCCGGCCTTCGAGACACGCGAAGTCGAGGAGCAGGATTGGGTGCGCCTCACGCAGTCGCAGTTCGAACCGATTCCGATCGGCGAGCGAATTTGGGTGGTGCCGTCTTGGCATCAGGCACCGGACCCGCAGGCGTTGATCCTCGAACTGGATCCAGGCCTGGCATTCGGCACCGGCAGCCACCCCACCACGCGCCTGTGCATGGAATGGATCGAGCAACACATCCAGCCGGGCATCAATGTCCTGGACTACGGTTGCGGCTCCGGCATTCTCGCGATTCTGGCGCGCAAATGCGGCGCGTCGGATGTGATCGGCATCGATATTGATCCGCAAGCAGTCGAGACCGCCAACGACAATGCGGCACGCAATCAGGTGGCCAGTCCGGCATTGCGCTTCGGCTTGCCGGACGCGTGCCCTGAACAAACATTCGATGTCGTGGTCGCCAACATCCTGTCGAACCCGTTGAAGGTCCTTGCATCGATGTTGTGCGCGCGCGTGAAACCGGGCGGCCGGATCGCATTGTCCGGCGTGCTCGCCCGTCAGGCCGACGACGTTGCCGCAGCCTACGCACCGTGGATAGCGCTCGACGTATGGCGCGAACACGAAGGTTGGGTCTGCCTGAGCGGGGTGCGTCAGCCCGCCTGACCGCTCGCGCTTACGCGCACATGCTCTCGACGCGTCCGTTGCGTCCCGCCCTCTTCATCAGGTTCGGGTACGCAAGGACGCGTTTTTTTCATACACTACCGAAACACCACAGGGGATCTATCTTGGCTTCGCTCATCTGCGGCTCGCTCGCGTACGACAACATCATGACGTTCGAAGGACGCTTCGGCGACCATATCCTTCCCGATCAAGTGCATATCCTGAACGTCAGCTTCCTGGTGCCGACCATGCGCCAGGAGTTCGGCGGCTGTGCCGGCAACATAGCGTACAGCCTGAAGATGCTGGGCGGCGAGCCGAAGATCATGGCGACGCTGGGCGGCGTGGACGCGCAGCGCTACCTGGAGCGGCTGTCGACCCTCGCGCTGTCCGCCGAATATGTCCGTGTGGTAGACGGTCAGAGCACCGCGCAGGCGATGATCACCACCGATCTGAACAACAACCAGATCACGGCATTTCACCCGGGCGCGATGATGCAGTCGCAACTGAACCGCGTGACCGATGCGAGCGATATTGCGATCGGTATCGTGGCCCCGGACGGCCCGGAGGGCATGACGACGCACTGTGCGCAATTCGCCGAAGCCGGCATTCCGTTCGTGTTCGACCCGGGTCAGGGTCTGCCATTGTTCGACGGCCCGGCGCTGCGCAGCATGATCGAAAGCGCGACTTACTTGACGGTCAACGACTACGAAGCGAAACTGATCAGCAACAAAACCGGTTGGTCGATCGAGGAAATGGCCGCCAAGACGAAGGCCACGATCGTCACGCGGGGCGAGTTGGGCGCGATCATTTATCACGATGGCAAACAGGAAGACATTCCGGTCGTGCCCGCAGAGCGGATCGTCGATCCGACCGGTTGCGGCGATGCGTTCCGCGGCGGCCTGCTCTACGGTATCGAGAAAGGTCTCGATTGGGCCACCACCGGTCGTTTGGCCAGCCTGATGGGTTCGTTGAAGATCGCGACCCAAGGGCCGCAGAATTATTGGTTGAGTCGCGAGCAACTGCACGAGCGTTTTGTGAAAGCATTTGGATACGAACTCAGCTAATTTGAGCCGTATCCCAAAATGCGAATCGAGGAGTCTGACATATGGTAGGGAAGCACATCACCCGCTCGGCGCTGCTGGCGTCGTTGACCGCCGTTGTTCTGGCCGTGCAAGGTTGCGCGCTCGGCGGTGCGTCGGCGGACAACTACACGACGTCACAAGCACAGCGTGAACAGACGGTACGGATGGCGACGGTCGAGTCCGTGCGCGCGGTGAAAATCGACTCGGGTGAAACCTCCGGGCTGGGTCTGATCGGCGGCGGCGCGGTGGGTGCGGTCGCAGGGAGTGCGCTGGGGGGCGGACGCGGTTCATTGCTGACCGGCATCATTGGCGGTATCGCCGGCGCGGTGGCGGGGAATGCAGTGGAGAAAGGCGTCGGCACCGGCAATGGGGTCGAAATCACCGTGCGTCTGGATAATGGCGATCTTCGCGCAATCACGCAAAATGCGTCCGGCGAAGTGTTTCAGGCGGGACAACGCGTTCGCCTGCTGAGCAGCGGCGGCATCACGCGCGTGACACACTGACCTCAGGCGAAGCAAAAACGAAAACGAGAAACGGCGCCCGATCCACCCGCCGCACCGCTGACGACTTCTGTCACCCGCCGGTATGACGCAGCACCGTTTGGCAACATGAAGGCGTGAGATCGGGACACCCGTGAAGCACCGGTCTCCGTGTCCGTTACGGCTTGGTCGTCGGAAACGGCCAGGCGCCCGTCGGACTCAACGTGGTCTTGACCGCCGGCGCTGGCGACTCGGAAACGGCGGACGTGGCAGGGCCAGGGGCCGTTTTCGCGGCCGCCTTTTTCGTAGCGGCCTTGCGCGCCGGCGCCTTCTTCGCGACAGTCTTTACCGAGACCGCCTTCTTTGCCGCTGCTTTCTTGGCCGCAGGGGCCTTCTTTGCAGCAACCTTCTTCGTCGCCGGTGCCTTCTTCGCGGCCGCTTTCTTCACCGGTGCTGCCTTCTTCGCGGCAACCTTCTTCGTGGCGACCGTCTTCTTCGCGGCTACCTTCTTCGCGGCTACCTTCTTTGCAGCGACCTTTTTGGTTGCTACTTTCTTGGTTGCGACCTTTTTAGCGGCGACCTTTTTGGCGGCTACTTTCTTCGCCGCCACTTTTTTGGCTGCTACTTTTTTGGCTGCAACCTTCTTTGCCGCCACTTTCTTCACAGCGGGGGTCTTCTTCGCCGCGACTTTCTTTGCTGCAACCTTCTTTGCTGCAACCTTCTTTACGGCAACCGTCTTCTTCGCGGCGGCCTTCTTGGCAGCAGGCTGCGCTGCGCTCTTCGTTGCGGCAGTTTTCTTCTTGGCGGTAGCCATTGTTTTCTCCTTCAGTTTGCGGATGAGAGTCGATGCAACACGAAGCAACAACACCCTTTGTCAAAAACCCGCCCGGCGGCGCGCCAACGCGCGTGCCGCTGCAGCGAGCTATTCATCGGCGTACGCCGTAGACCTTTACTTACGCTAATGAATGCGGCAAGGCGCATGACACCTTCAGGGGTGGCATGCGCCGAAATTTTCACTGGCCAGCGTGTCGACAACGCTGCCGGTAAAGAGATGAACGGGTCGCCCGCGTCATGGGCGCATTTTTTTGGAGGGTCGTTGTGCCCTCCCACTGAAGGGTTCGCACCGTGCCTGTTGTCATCGTTTGAGGCCATTCGGCCGCGCAACGCGCTCTGCATCAGGAACCCATCTCCCCACTTCGTTATCATGACGCCACCGACACATCGTCCAGAGCCTGATGCGATATCTTCTTGGCGCTGATCAATCGCCTCGCATGCTCTTCGGTCACCGGACCGATTGTGTCGTTGTTCGTATTCGCTACCCGCTTCTTGTCCGCTTGCTTCTATCCGCTTGCTTGCGTCCTGCGTTGAGATCGCGCTAACGCGATCTCACTTCTATTCTGCTTGCTCGAACGCGCCTCATTCGGTTCAACGTTCGAGCGATCTCCTCATTGTGCAGCAAACATCATTCCCACGTCAGCGCACCCCCGGTTTGATACTCGATCACACGCGTCTCGAAGAAGTTGCGCTCCTTCTTCAGATCAATCATTTCGCTCATCCACGGGAAGGGATTTTCCTCGTTCGGAAAGAGTTGGTCCAGCCCAATCTGAATGCAACGACGATTACAGATAAAGCGCAGATAACCCTTGAACATCGCTGCGTTCAGACCCAACACGCCGCGCGGCATCGTATCTTCCGCATACTTGTATTCGAGCTCGACCGCCTTCTTGAACAGGTCCGTGATCTCCGCGCGGAATTCCGGCGTCCACAACTGCGGATTTTCCAGCTTGATCTGATTGATCAGATCGATGCCGAAATTACAATGCATCGACTCATCGCGCAGGATGTACTGGTATTGCTCGGCCGCGCCGGTCATCTTGTTCTGACGACCCATCGCGAGAATCTGCGTGAACCCGACATAGAAGAACAGGCCTTCCATCACACACGCGAACATGATCAACGACTTCAGCAGTTGTTGATCCGTCTCGAGCGTGCCGGTCTTGAAGGCCGGGTCGGTCAGCGTATCGATGAACGGCAGCAGGAACTCGTCCTTCGCGCGGATCGACTCGACTTCGTGATACGCATTGAAAATTTCGGACTCGTCCAGACCCAGCGACTCGACGATGTACTGATACGCATGCGTGTGAATCGCTTCTTCGAACGCCTGGCGCAACAGATACTGACGGCACTCCGGTGCGGTGATGTGGCGATAGGTCCCCAACACGATGTTGTTCGCCGCCAGCGAGTCCGCCGTCACAAAGAAGCCGAGGTTGCGCTTGATGATCCGGCGCTCGTCGTCGGTCAGGCCATTCGGGTCCTTCCACAGACCGATGTCCCGCGACATATTCACTTCCTGCGGCATCCAATGATTCGCGCAGCCGGCTAGGTATTTCTCCCAAGCCCATTTGTATTTGAACGGCACCAACTGATTGACGTCGGTCTGGCCGTTGATGATCCGCTTGTCGGCGACATTGACGCGGCTCGACGTGTTGGGCGCAGTGGCTTGCGGCGCTGCGGCGCTACCGGCAGCAGAGGTCGATGCGGGCGCTTTGGCGATATCGCGCACGAACGCATCTTGCGCTGCGGAGGGTGCGGTCATCTGAGGACGCGCCTCTGCGGACGACACACCGGCATCCGTACGCGAAGAAGGAGCTTGCGTACCGATATCGGGGCGTGCTGCGGAGGTTTCTTCATCCCAGTTGAGCATTGGCTCTCACCTATTATTCAAGACGGGTTGTACCATTTTTTGCCAAGCGATAAAAGCATCGCTCGATCAAAAACACTGTTTTGTTCCGGGCTGCAACCTGCATACAACAGTCCGGAACCAAGAGACGGTGTTACTGACAGGCTTCGCATTCCTCGAAGCCATCGTCGCCTGGGCGCAGATAGCATGCAGCGCCATCGGCATCGTCCGCCACTGCTGCCGATGCAACCGGCGAC
>CAWUJR010000188.1:0-7215 GCA_963922375.1 uncultured Robbsia sp. | reverse complement strand
CGTTGGCCCCAACTGCGCAAGGCGGACCCGCCGTCGCTTCGGCGGCGGGTGCCAACGGCGGCGAAGCGATCTCGCCGCAGCAATCGCGTCTGGCGGCCATTTCGTTCGATATTCCGTTACGCGATGCGCGTGACGCTTTCGAGCGTGCTTATTTCGAATATCATCTGGCGCGCGAGAACGGTAGCATGACCCGCGTTGCGGAGAAAACCGGTCTGGAGCGCACGCACTTGTATCGGAAGATGCGTCACCTCGGCGTGGATCTGACGCGCAACAAGGGCGAATAAAGAGATAGGTCGCAAGCGGGCGGTTTGGAAGAACAAAAAGCTTGCGAATCACCTTGCCTTATTCGATGCTGTTGGCTATAATGTTTCTTCTGTTGGCCCGGTAGCTCAGTTGGTAGAGCAGCGGATTGAAAATCCGCGTGTCGTTGGTTCGATTCCGACCCAGGCCACCATCCGTTTCAAGCAAAAAGCCCAGCCTTGCGCTGGGCTTTTTGTTTTTCCATTGGCGGTGAGTGAATCCGCCGCTCTCGCGCCTCCGGCGCGAGAGCGGCGAATCGCTTCGCTCTCAGCGTGCGGGTCGTTAGCGACCGCAGATTTCAGCAGGAAGGCGTTGCAAGAACGCGCAGCATTGCGCCATCTGCTCTATCTCGACAAATTCATCGGCGCGATGAGCTTGCTCGATCGAACCGGGCCCGCAGATCAGCGTCGGAATGCCGATGGCCTGGAATAAGCCGCCCTCGGTGCCATAGGACAGGGTGCGTGGCGTCAGCGTGTCCCGTTCGAGTGCGCTGCGGCACAGCGCCTTTAGTTGCATCGCGGCGTCGCTCGATTGATCCTGCAAACCCGGATAGGCCGATAACAACGTGAATTCGATGTCCGCTCCAGGATGCACCGCCCGCATCTGGTCGACCAGTGTTTCCATCGCGAATTGCTTCAGGCGCTTGGCGTGCGCCGCGCCGTCGTCGTGCGGTAGCTGACGAATCTCGAAATCGAATGTGCAATGGTCGGGAACGACATTGACGGCGACGCCGCCGTGCACGACACCGGTCTGAATGGTGGTGTGCGGTGGCACGAAGGATGAATCGAACGGACCGTCGCGGCGAATCTCGCGACCGATCCCGCTCAGATGACTGATCAGCTCCGCTGCATACTCGATGGCGTTGACGCCTTTTTCCGGTTCCGACGAATGTCCGGCCAGACCATGCACGCCACATCGATAGTTGTGCTTGCCCTTATGTGCGACCGCGACTTGCATCAATGTGGGTTCGCCGATGATGCAGCCGATCGGTTTTGCCGGGTCGTCGGCCAATTCCGCCAACAGGCCGCGAACGCCCACGCAGCCGATCTCCTCGTCATAGCTGATGGCGATATGGATCGGGACGTCACGGACCTGCGCGACGAACGTGGGGACGCAGGCCAGCACGCAGGCGATATAGCCTTTCATGTCGGCGCTACCGCGACCGAACAGCTTACCGTCCTGCTCGACGAGCGTGAACGGGTCGCGTGACCACGGCTGCCCACTGACCGGTACGACATCCGAATGGCCGGACAGACAGATGCCGCCGCGGGTGGTCGGGCCGATCGTTGCGTAAAGATTGGCGCGGCTACGGTCGTCGTTGTAGATGAGGCGGCTGTCGACGCCGTGTTGCGCAAGGTAGTCGCCGACAAACTCGATCAGCGCGAGATTCGATTGGCGGCTGATCGTTGAAAAACCGACGAGCGTGTGCAGCAGCGCGATCGCGCGTGCCAGCGTGCCAGCCGTGTCTGCTTCAATGGTGCCTGCGCCAGGGGCCGCAGTCGGCGCGGCGGTTTCTGCGATGGAAGCGGTAGCAGAGGTCATCGTTTGCCTTTTTACAGATGCATCGGATCGTCAAACATAAAACGCCTAAAAAACTTTGGGTAATCGTTTTTTCCGATCCAACGGGTCAGTTGTCCTTTTTGCGGCGGCCTTTCGGCGTATCCGCGCCAGAGGCATTAAGCGAATGCCGCACGTAATTGCTGCAATGCTGGCATGTCGGTGCGCTCGAAGCGCAATGGCGTCACGGACACCGCGCCGTCGCGCACGGCGGAGGCCTCGCTGTCGGGCAACGTATCCACACCGGAGCGCAAGAAGCGCAGCCAGTAATACGACTGCCCGCGCGGGTCGTGTTTCTCGTCGGCTTCGATACCCTGCACAACGCCTGCGCCTTGACGTGTCAAGCGCATCGGTCCGGCATCTTCCGGGGCGACTGCCGGGAAATTGACGTTCAGACAAACGCCCGCATCCCATTCGGTCGCGAGCAATCGGCGCACGACGTCGGGTCCCAATGTTTCTGCGGTCTCCCAATGCATCCGTTCGCGCCCGACATAGGTCTGACTCATCGCAATTGAGCGCATGCCGAGCAGCGTGGCGGTCATCGCGGCACCCACCGTGCCGGAAAAGATCGTCTCGGTACCGAGGTTGCTGCCGCGATTGACGCCCGACAACACCAGATCGGGGCGCTGGTCGCCCATCAGGTGTGACGCCATAACCACACAATCTCCGGGTGTGCCGGTGATGCCGAAGCGCCGCTCGCCACGCTGCGTCGCGCGCAGCGGTTCGTGCAGACTCAACGAGTGCGATGTGCCGCTTTGATCGGTTTCCGGAGCAACAATCCAGACTTCACGCGCTATTTGCGAGGCAATCTTTTCCAGAACGCGCAGTCCGGGGGCATCGATGCCATCGTCGTTGGTGAGCAAGATACGATCGAGCAGCGGGGCAGGCGTGGGCATCGCGATAGGTCTCGTGGCAAGGATCTTCTTATCTTACGCGCGTTTTAGGCCGCTCAACCCTAACGTGATATCGATTTTGCGCTAAAATACTCAGTTGGGCTTTGACATCAATACGATTTTCATTGTCGCGTTCGCTGCGTGGATCTCGGCTTTTGATCGTCAGCCGCTCGCATAATCGCAGGATCGTCACGATGACTCTTTCTCATGCCGAAGGCGGCGCACTCGTATTGCTCTCGGGTGGACAGGATTCCGCTACCTGCGTGGCATGGGCGCTGGAGCGCTTCGACCGCGTCGAAACGATCGGTTTCGACTATGGACAGCGACACCGCGTCGAACTCGAGTGCCGTCAGGTCTTTCGTCGCGACCTCGCGGCCGCTTTCCCGGCATGGGGCGCGAAGCTGGGCGACGATCATGTGATCGACCTGTCGCTGCTCGGCCAGATCAGCGACACCGCGATGACGCGGGAAATCGAAATTGCGGCCCGCGAAGACGGACTGCCGAATACCTTTGTGCCGGGCCGCAATCTGCTGTTCATGACGGTGGCCGCGACCGTGGCGTATCGCCGTGGCCTGCGATCGATCGTCGGCGGGATGTGCGAGACCGATTTTTCCGGCTATCCGGATTGCCGCGACGATACGCTGAAGGCGCTGCAGGTCGCATTGAACCTGGGTATGGATCGCCGCTTCATCCTGGAGACGCCGTTGATGTGGATCGATAAGGCGGCGACATGGGCGATGGCGCAGACCCTCGGTGGCGACACGCTGGTCGATCTGGTGCGTGAAACGACCCATACCTGTTATCTGGGCGATCGCAACACGCGACACGACTGGGGCTATGGCTGCGGCACGTGCCCCGCGTGCGAGTTGCGCGCGCGAGGTTATCGGCAGTTCATCGCGGGGCAGTCAACGTGACGTACTCGGTGAAGGAAATTTTCTACACGTTGCAGGGCGAAGGCGCGAATGCCGGTCGCCCGGCGGTGTTCTGTCGCTTCAGCGGCTGCAATCTCTGGACCGGTCGTGAACAGGATCGGACATCGTCGATCTGCCAGTTCTGCGACACGGACTTCGTCGGCACCGATGGGGTCAACGGGGCGAAGTTCCGCGATCCGGCCGAACTCGCTGCGAAGGTGGCGTCATTGTGGCCAGCGGGCGAGGGTCACCGCTTCGTCGTCTGTACCGGTGGTGAGCCGTTGCTGCAACTGGACACGCCGCTGATCGACGCGCTGCATGCGGAAGGCTTCACGATTGCGATAGAAACCAATGGGACGCTGCCGGTACCCGACGGTATCGATTGGGTGTGCGTCAGCCCGAAGGCCGATGCCCCGTTGGTCGTGACGAAGGGCGACGAATTGAAAGTGGTCGTGCCACAAGCCGGACAACGGTTGAACGACTATACGGCACTCGACTTTACCTACTTGCTGGTGCAGCCGATGGACGGCCCGTCGCGCGATATCAATACGCGGCTGGCGATAGATTGGTGTCAGCGCCACCCGCGCTGGCGCTTGTCGATGCAGACCCACAAGTACTTGAATATTGCGTGAGCAGACCTTGATCAGAATTACACGTCGCGTCGAATTCGACGCCGGGCATCGTATCCCCGACCATCGCAGCCAGTGCCGCAACATGCACGGTCACCGCTATGTGCTTGAAATCACGCTGCAAGGCGAGATGGTCGACGATGTCGGGTCGCCGGAGCGCGGCATGGTGATGGACTTCGCCGATATCAAGTCGCTGGCGAATACGCATCTGGTCGACCTCTGGGATCATGCGTTTTTGGTCTACGAAGGCGATACGTCGGTCGTGCAGTTTTTAGCGACATTGCCGGGCCACAAGACCGTGATCATCGACCGCATTCCAACGGTCGAAAATCTGGCCGCGCTCGCGTATGACAAGCTCGCCACCGTCTACGACGGCCATTACGGGCGGGACTTGCGTTTGGTGCAGATCCGTCTGTATGAAACGCCGAACTGCTGGGCGGATGCGGGGCCGTCTGTCGCCTGAACAGCGGCCTGAAGAGGCTGCCTGCATCCATCGCCCGAGCGCAGTGCCGGCCTTGCTGACTCGCTGGGCTGCCAAAGCCGCCCGTCTCCAGGGTTGACGGTCGACCGTTCATCTCTGGCACGCGGGTTGCGTAGAGGGAAGGTCTTAGTCCGCTCACGCTGGAGGCAAAAATGAATCATCCGACACCTCAACCGGTCAAGCACGACAGTAACCCTGATCGCACCCAGCTTGATCAAAACGCACGCCTGGACAAGGAACTCGAAGAAACGTTTCCTGCCAGCGATGCCCCCTCCACCGGTGGTTCGACCAAAATCGGTACCGATGGACAGGAGAAAGGGACGCCCCGCGACAAAACGGCGGTAAAGTAAGTCCTGCGCGCGGGCGCCTGCCCGTGCGCGCATATCCGTTTATGACGTCAGAATTGGGTAATTCCCGCAGCGAGTGTGCAAGTTTGTGCACTTCGCGCAGAACCGCCGAGGTCCACGATGAGCAATGCCCAGTCGAATCCCCCGCGTCGCGAGCAGGAAGAGCAGGCGCGCCAAAGCCCCTTGAAACAGCCGCAGACCGAAACAGCGCATGCGGACAAAGCCGACGTCGGACAGGCGGCGAACGCGCATCAAGATGGACCCCGCTCGCCCGGTGACGCGCAACAGAACGACGCTGGCCCCTACGGGAATCAGTCCGAATCGCCGCGCAAGCAAGCCGCCTATCCCGAAGACGTCCATCCCCGCGGTGTCGATGTCGACAATGACAATGCGTCGGACAGCACATTGGATACGGACGGCAAAGACCGCGACGCGAAGCGCCTCGGACGGCTGGACGACAGCGAGGTCGTCAGCAATGCCTCATCAGACAACGCGACCTTGCCGCCGGCCGAAGGCCTGGCAGGCATTGATAGTCGCCCGCACGGCAACCGGGCCGAAGTGCTCGCGGAGCCGGGAAAAGCCGTGATCGACGAAGGCTTCACCGAGCGGGCGGAACTTTACGAAACGGCAGGCGACGGCTCCGATGCCGAGGCGCTGAACAAGCAGAACGAACATGTGCCGCCGAACCACACGCGTGTTGGCCACAAGATCCGGATCGAAGCGAAAGGCTAGTACGCGGTTTGCCGACGCGAGCGGGCAACACCGCGCGTCGCTTAATACGGCGTCTTCGAATGTCGTTGAACGACGCTGCCGACGACGTCAAGCCTGGATGCTTCGGCGCTGATTCGCGACGCTCATGATGAGCCCGACGCCGATGCCAAGGGTGACCAGCGCGGTACCCCCATAACTCATGAAGGGTAGCGGCACGCCCACCACCGGGACGATGCCGCTCACCATGCCGATATTGACGAAGGCATAGGTGAAGAAGGTCAACGACAGGGCACCCGCCAGCAGCCTTCCGAACAGCGTCGCGCCCCGGGCCGCAACCATCAGGCCGCGCGCGATCAGTAGCGTGTACATCCCTAGCAGCAATAGGCCGCCTACCAGCCCAAACTCCTCCGAGTACACCGCGAAGATGAAATCGGTATGCTTTTCTGGAATGAATTCCAGATGGGCTTGCGTGCCTTGCAACCAGCCCTTGCCATGCGGGCCGCCGGAGCCGATGGCGATCACCGCCTGGATCGTATGGAAACCCTTGCCGAGCGGATCGGAGGTGGGATCCAGCAGCGTGCAGACGCGATGCTTTTGATAGTCGTGCATCATCGGCCATTTGACGTCCGGCTGACAGATCTTGTCTTCGCTGATGACCACCGCACTGATGCCGACGACCAGTACCAGCAGAATCGGCAGAATCAGTCTGAAACTCAGGCCGGCGAAATAGATCACATACAGACCGGCCGCGAACACCAGCATCGCGGTACCCAGGTCCGGCTGCTTCGCGATCAGCGCGACCGGCACGCCGAGGATGATCAGCGCCACCACATGGTCGAACCAGCGGATCGACCCTTCGCGCAACTGGTAGTACCACGCGAGCATCATCGGCATCGCAATCTTCATCAGCTCGGACGGCTGAATCACGACGCCGACATTCAACCAACGGCGCGCGCCTTTGCGCGTCAAGCCGAATAGCGCGACGGCGACGAGCAGTGCGACGCCGAAGGTGTAAAGCGGGACGGCGAAGCGCATCAGTGTCTGCGGCGGCACATGCGCGATCGCCCACATCAGTACAAACGTCAGAACGACATTGCGCATCTGATCGGTCACGCGCGACGGGACATCGATACTTGCGCTATACAGCGTGACCAGGCCGGTGCACACCAGCAGGAACACGAAAAGCGCCAACGGCTTGTCGAACGCGACCAGGGAGCGCAAACCCCGATCGATCCAGGCACGTGCTTCGGGAGACATAGGCTATCTCAGGTTAAAGAGAGGCAGACGGACAGGCGCGACGCAATCGTCGGGCGAGGGCGCAGGCGGGTTTCCCCGCGCGCACGAGGCGTGCTGCGTGTTCAATCGGCTACCCCGTCCGGCTTTTCC
>CAWUJR010000187.1:0-7223 GCA_963922375.1 uncultured Robbsia sp. | reverse complement strand
ACGCACCGGTGCCCGCGCGGCCGAGCCGGGCGTGGTGCCCAGCACGAACTGCACTTCTACCGGCGCTTGCCAGAAATCGCGGGCCATATCGGAGATGCGCCCGGAAAACTGGCTTTTGACCCAGTCCAGCTTGAACCGGTTCGGCGCGGCAATCCGCAGCATATTGGCGGACGCGTCGAAGTCGACCAACGCCAGCGGCTTGATCCAGGTCTGAAACTGTTGCGGTGTCAGCTCGCGCTCTAATAGAGCCGAGCATTGTTGCCAAAAATCGTTCATCGGTGGCTTCGGTCGACGCCCGGCGCTAATGTCCGGGCCGATCTATGTCGGCCACGGCACGGCGAGGGGACGCCAGTCGACGACGCCCGCTTGCGCTGGCGCGTCGCAATAAAAAAGGGGAACGGCCGGTCGAAGCGAGCGGCGCGCAGTACGCTAAAGTTCCTGGGATGGTGGATTTTACGCCAAATGGGAGGGGGGCGAGTAAGGAAAACACCTTATCGCGCGAACTTATCCACAGGCTATCCACTGCGAATATTACCATAATTGATTGACATGCCGGTCAAAAACCGGTTGACACGCTTGTCAACAAGCGATTTAATAGCTGGTTCCGCAAAACCGATTCCCTGGTGCTGTCGCTTCGATTGGTGAAACTTGCCTTCAGACAGTTGCCGATGGTGCTGCGTCCCGTCCTTCGTTCGCTTCGAAGTGCTGAGGCGAGGCTAAGAGGGCGCGGCAAAATATCCGACTGAGATCAACATGAAACGTACTTACCAACCTTCAGTGACGCGCCGCAAGCGCACCCATGGCTTCCGCGTTCGCATGAAGACCGCAGGTGGCCGTAAGGTCATCAATGCTCGCCGTGCGAAGGGTCGCAAGCGTCTCGCCGTATAAAGCGTGTCGCCAGGCATGCCGGAGCAGCCACTTGACCCAGCGAAAGCGGTGTCGGGTGGCGCACTCACGGTGATGAGCGAAAGAGCGGTCCGGGAAGGCTCACAAGGCTTTCCGCGGACCGTTCGGCTATTGAAGGCCGCAGAATTCTCCACGTTGTTCCGGATGCGGCCGATCAAGCGCTCCGAGCACTTCGTGTTGTATGCGCGCCTTCGCGATGCCGAGACGCCCACTGCACCCGGCGTGCCGTTGCCGGGACGGATGGGCTTGGTGCTCGGCAAGAAATTCGCGCCGCGTGCGGCCACGCGCAATATGCTGCGTCGTGCGTTGCGTGAGACTTTTCGGATGCGCCGTGCGCAATTCGACGGGTGGGACGTGCTGATCCGCTTGAACCTGCGCTTTGACAAGCAGCGTTTTCCTGGCGCCGCGGCGCCCGCGTTGAAGCGGGTGTGCCGTGCCGAGGTGATCGCGTTGCTCGATGACGCCGCCCGGCAGATCGCCCGGCGGCGCTCCGGTTCCTGAGGCCGTGCTGCGGAGGCTCCTTTTTGGCTTGCTGCGAGTCTACAAGCTCGCGATCAGTCCTTATTTGGGCAACCGCTGCCGCTATTTCCCCTCCTGTTCTGATTACGCGCGCGAAGCAATCCAGTATCATGGCGCCGCGCGAGGCACTTATCTGGCTGCCAAGCGTATTTGTCGCTGTCATCCCTTTTCGGCGGGCGGTTTCGATCCCGTACCGCCGGCCGACGACCGCACGAAGCCACCTTGAATCGCAACGGGCGCGCACGCCGCAAAGCGCGGGACGAAGCGACATAACGGGGCATCACGTGGAATAAAGCGGCGGCGCGCAGTCAAGCGATGCGCGACGCTGAAGGGCAAGCGTTCAGGCGCAAGCCGATCGAGTTCGAGAGTTCGAGACGAGGCATGGATATCAAACGTACCATTTTGTGGGTCATCTTCGCCGTATCGCTGGTACTGCTTTTCGATAACTGGCAGCGTTCGACCGGCCATGCGGCGATGTTCGCGCCAGGGGCGGCAGCCACTGCGCCGGCCAATGCGGCCCCAGGCACCGCGACACCGGGCACGAATCCGGCAGATCTGCCGAATGCGGGTAACAGCGCGGCAGGTTCCGTGCCGACCACGCCGGGCGCACAAGCCGCGACAGCAGGCCAGAAGCTTCGTTTCTCGACCGACGTCTACGATGGCGACATCGATACGCAGGGCGGTACGCTGTCGCGTCTGTCGCTGGTCAAGGAAGGCGATGGCAAGCAGCCGAATCTCTACATCACGCTGTTCGACCAGACCAAGGATCACACCTATCTGGCGCGCACCGGCTTGATCGGCGGTGACTTCCCGAACCACAACACGATCTTCTCCGTGGCGCCGGGTCCGTTGACGATGGGCGCGGACGGCAAGTTGACCGTGCGTCTGGAGTCCCCGACGGTGGGCGGTGTGCGTTTGGTGAAAACCTATACGTTCACTCGCGGCAGCTATGTGATCGATGTGAACCAGCAAGTCGAAAATGTGGGCACGACGGCGGTCACGCCGACGCTGTACATGGAACTGGTGCGCGACGATACGCCGGTGGAAACGCCGCACTTCTCGCACACGTTCATCGGGCCGGCGGTCTATTCTTCGGAACATCATTTCCAGAAGATCAGCTTCAGCGATATCGACAAGAACAAGGCGGACTTCAACCCGTCGGCGAACAACGGCTGGGTGGCCATGGTGCAGCATTACTTTGCATCGGCCTGGATTCCGCCGGAGAACGCGCAGCGTGATGTCTACGTGAACAAGTTCGACGGTTCGCTGTATCGCGTAGGCGTGAAGTTGCCGGTGGGCACCGTCGCACCGGGTCAGTCGAAGGACATCGATTCGCGTCTGTTCGCGGGTCCGGAAGAAGAGCGGATGCTCGAAGGCATCGCACCGGGTCTGGAGCTGGTGAAGGATTACGGCTGGGTCACGATCATCGCGAAGCCGTTGTTCTGGTTGCTGGAAAAGATCCACTCGGTCCTGCATAACTGGGGCTGGTCGATCATCGTGCTGACGCTGTTGATCAAGGCGGTGTTCTTCCCGTTGTCGGCTGCCAGCTACAAGTCGATGGCGCGGATGAAGGAAATGTCGCCGCGGATGACCGCACTGCGCGAGCGTTTCAAGTCCGATCCGCAGAAGATGAATGCGGCGTTGATGGAGCTGTACAAGACCGAGAAGATCAATCCGTTGGGCGGTTGTCTGCCGGTTGCGATCCAGATTCCGGTGTTCATCTCGCTGTACTGGGTGCTGTTGTCGTCGGTGGAAATGCGCGGTGCGCCGTGGCTGCTGTGGATCAAGGACTTGTCTCAACCTGACCCGTTCTACATCCTGCCGGTGCTGATGGCCGTGTCGATGTTCCTGCAGACGAAGCTGAACCCGACGCCGCCGGATCCGGTGCAGGCGAAGATGATGATGTTCATGCCGCTGGCGTTCTCGGTGATGTTCTTCTTCTTCCCGTCGGGCTTGGTGCTGTACTACGTGGTGAACAACGTGTTGTCGATCGCGCAGCAGTATTACATCACCCGCGTGATTGGCGGCAAAGGCAACGCCAAGCCGGTGAAGCGTATCGATAAGGCGTAATACGGGCGGAATGCGGAGGGGATACGGTTGGCCCTTGGGGCGACTGTATCCTGACCGCCATCAGCCAGGTCGCGCGGCAGGAAGGCGCGCCATCTGAACGGCACGACAGATCGAAGGGTCTGCGTGCCGTTTCTGTTTTGAGGGCGCGCGCTACAATGCCGTGCTGACGAATGTTGTTTTCTCAGAGGTTGCTGCCGATGTTGCCAAACGATCAAGATCCCATCGTCGCGATTGCGACCGCCGCCGGACGCGGGGGTATCGGCGTCGTGCGCGCGTCGTTTGGTGCGGTGGGCGTCACCAGTGAAAAAGCGGCCTTCGCACTGATGCAGTCGCTGTGCGGACAAGTGTTGGCACCCCGCCATGCGGCGTACGTGCCGTTTCTGGATGCGTATGGTGAATCGATCGATCGGGGCATCGCGCTGTATTTTCCGGCGCCGCACTCGTATACCGGCGAATACGTGCTCGAACTCCAGGGGCATGGCGGTCCGGTGGTGATGCAGTTGCTGCTGCAGCGATGCCTGGAAGCCGGTGCCGATTTCGGCCTGCGGCTCGCCGAACCCGGCGAATTCACGCGCCGTGCATTTCTGAACGACAAGCTCGATCTCGCGCAGGCGGAGGCGGTGGCCGATCTGATCGAAGCGAGCACGGAGGCGGCCGCGCGCTCGGCGGGGCGATCGCTCGAAGGGGCGTTTTCGTCGGCGATCCATGCATTGGTCGAGGAGGTGATCACGTTGCGGATGCTGGTGGAAGCGACGCTGGATTTTCCCGAGGAAGAAATCGATTTCCTGGAAGCGGCCGATGCCCGCGGCAAGCTTGCGCGAATTCGTGCGGCGTTGACGCAGATTCGCGCTGATGCGAAACAAGGTGCGTTGCTGCGCGATGGTTTGTCCGTCGTGCTGGCGGGGCAACCGAACGTGGGGAAATCGTCGCTACTGAATGCGTTGGCCGGGGCGGAGCTGGCGATCGTCACGCCGATTGCCGGGACGACACGCGACAAGGTGCAGCAGACCATTCAGATCGAAGGCATTCCGCTGAATATCGTCGACACGGCAGGATTGCGCGATACCGATGACGAGGTCGAGCAGATCGGCATTGCCCGCTCTTGGGCCGAAATCGAGCGCGCCGACGTGGTGCTGCATCTATTGGATGCACGTACGGCCGATACAGTCGGACTGGGTGACGACGATCGACAGATCATCGCGCGGTTCCCGTCGCGGATTCCGGTGATTCGGGTACTGAATAAAACCGATTTGACCGATCTGCCGGCCGGGCGGCGGGAGGTCGGTGGATCGGACGAAGTGGGTGGCGTAGATGGCGTGCGTGGCGTGCGTGGAGGGGATCGCGAAAGCGGCGGTGTAAGCGCACGCGAAAGCAGAGACGCAGGCGAAAGCGATGGCAGCGTCCGCGAGGTTCGCCTATCTGCGAAGCGCGGCGAAGGCATCGACTTGCTGCGTGCCGAACTGTTATCCGTGACCGGCGCACACGCTGGAGGGCAAAGCGTCTACATCGCCCGCGAGCGCCACCTGATCGCGTTGCGTGCCGCAGCCGAACACCTGGACATCGCCGCCGCGCATGCGGACAGTCGGGCGCAATCGTTGGATCTGTTCGCGGAAGAGCTTCGTCTCGCGCAGGATCGTTTGAATGGCATCACCGGCGAATTCAGTAGCGATGACCTGCTGGGCGTGATCTTTAGTCGGTTTTGTATCGGGAAGTGATGTGGCGATCAGCGCACGAAGAAGCGGTCAGAATTTCCGTTCGCCGTATCGTTGTCCGAATTCGAGGCATAATCAGCAAAAATCTTTCTCGTCGACCATTCATGCCCTCCGTCCCTCTCGATGTGAACAGCCCACCGGTCGCGGTCGTTGACATGGATATCGACGTCGCGATGGTCAGCCAGTTGGCCTCCGTGCCCACGATTCTCAAACTGATCTGCCAGAACACCGGACTCGGTTTCGCGGCGGTGGCCAAGGTCACCGACAACGAATGGACGGCTTGCGCGGTCGAAGATCGGATCAATTTCGGGCTGAAGGCCGGCGGTCAGTTGCCGCTGACAACGACCCTTTGCTACGAGTCGCGCGCGGCCAGACAGCCGATCGTCGTCGATCGTTTCAGCACAGATCCGGTCTACGAGGGGCACATCACGCCCACGACCTATCGCCTCGAAAGCTACATTTCCGTCCCCATCGTGCTGTCGAACGGCTTCTATTTCGGCAATCTTTGCGGCATCGATCGTCGGGCGGTGAAGGTGTCCGACTCCTGGACACTGGACATGTTCAAAGTGTTCGCGTCGCTGATTGCATTGCAGATCGAGAAAGCGATCGGCCAACAGCAAATCCAGGACGAGCTGGCATTCGAGAAAGCCCGCGGATCGTTGCGAGAGGAGTTCATCGCGGTCCTCGGGCACGATCTGCGCAATCCGCTCAGCGCCGTCAGCGCATCGGGCCAATACCTCGAACAACACAGCGACCCGACGATCGCCAGAATCGGCCAGCGCATCAGAGCGTCGACCAAGCGGATGACATCGTTGATCGACGATGTGATGGACTATGCGCGCAGCCGCCTGGGTTCAGGCATTGCGGTCAAGACAGAGCTGGTGCCGGACCTCGAATGCCGACTGCAAGAGGTGGTCACCGAACTGCATACGAGCTTTCCGGATCACGCGATCGATGCGCGGCTGCCAGCGCTCGGTCCGGTGACCTGCGACCCGGCGCGGGTGCAGCAACTGCTGTCGAATCTGCTCGCCAATGCATTGGTGCACGGTTCGAATCGACAGCCCGTCGTTGTCGATGCGCATCTCGAAAAAACCGATCTGGTCTTGAGCGTGACCAATCACGGCGATGTCATCGGCCCCGAGACGGTGACGAAAGTGTTCGAGCCATACTGGCGGCCGGAAACCAGCGCACCGGGTGGCGGCTTGGGCCTCGGTCTCTACATCTGCAAGCAGATCGTCAAAGGCCATCGGGGTGCGCTCGACGTGCGCTCGACAGCCGACGAGGGTACCTGCTTCACCGCCCGCATCCCCATCGCCAGCTAGCGTTATCGCTTAGAATACCGGCTGCCTGCGTTTACCGCTTTTCCCTTGTAGCGCGATGACCGTATCGACCGTATGCCGGCGGCATGACGTCGCCCGAATTCCAGGATGTTGCCCCATGAAAACCCGTCTGGCGAGCGCCGCGTCCGCCATCTTGTTGTCTGCTACCGCCTTCGGCGTCACGACGCTCACTTCCATTGCTGCGCACGCCGATCCGGTCGTCAGCGGCCAATGCTCGACGGTCGGCGATGTGGCCTCGCAGATCGCCGGATGGCGCAACATCCACAAGACGAAAGCGCAGGCCTATGCGCAAATCGATAAGTACTACTCGGACGCGACGGATCGCAAGGTGCTGTATCAAGTGACCGACAAGATCTATCTGGACCCGCGCAAGCGCTTGGTGCCGGATCAGATCGGCGTGGAAATCACGTCCTCGTGCGCGACCGGCGAATTCGCGCATTAAACGGGGGTCGATTTCCCTCAATAGGTCAATCGACCCGCCTCCACGTTAGCAAAACATATCGATGACATTGGCCAGCCGTGCGAAAGCCGGTTGGATTTCGTCATCCGGCACGCTTGCATAGCCGAGCAGCAGGCCCGGCATTGCCGATGTCGCCGGTGCCACCGACGCCGCCGATGCGGCCGTCGCAGCCGAAGCCGCTTGCACATCACTGGGATCTGGGCCGGTCGGCTGCCC
>CAWUJR010000186.1:0-7244 GCA_963922375.1 uncultured Robbsia sp. | reverse complement strand
GCGGGCGTACGTCGCGCGACGGCTGAGGACCTCGCGCGCTGGGAAACCGATGACACCCGCACGCTTTATCGCTTCGATGTTCGGACGCCCGAGGAATACGAAGCGGCCCGCCTCCCCGCATTCGTCAATGCGCCAGGCGGTCAACTGGTGCAGGAAACGGAAATGTTTGCGCCCACGCGCGGGGCCCGCATCGTCCTGTTCGATACTGACGGCGTGCGTGCCAATATGACCGCGTCGTGGCTCGCGCAGATGAATAACGAAACCTATGTGCTGGACGGCGTGTCCGTTGCGGATTTGAGCGAGCACAGGTCGTCATCCAACACCGCAAGCAACGCCAGCAATGCAGCCACTCCGAGGGGCTCAGCACAGCCCGCGGTGCCTCCAGCGTCCCCGTCCATCAGCGCGGAGGCCCTTGCGGTGCGGTTGCAGCAGACGGACCACGGCACGTTGGTATTAGATTTCACGACCAGCGCAAACTACGTCAAGCACCATATCCCCGGCGCCTGGTGGGCGTTACGCTCGCGCTTGCATGATGATCTGCGGACACTACCGGACGCAAAACGCTATGTCGTGACGTGCGGCACAAGCGCATTGGCGCGCTTCGTTGCGCCGGAAGTTGCCGCGCTCACCGGCAAATCCGTTGACGTACTCGAAGGTGGCACCAACGCCTGGATCGACAAAGGATTCCCGCTCGAATCCGGTGAGACGCATCTCGCCTCGCCCCGGATCGATCGGTATCGTCGTCCGTATGAAGGAACCGATGCCCCGCATGAAGCAATGCATGCTTATCTCGAATGGGAATTCGGACTGGTCGCCCAGCTTGGTCGCGATGGCACGCACGGATTTTTCGTCATCTGACGTCGTTTGCGCCGGCGTGTCGTACTTGCATGACATGGCGCGGCGGGAGGGAGGGAGGCTACATCCCTCGGAACCGCTCCGCGTAGAGACGGCTGACGTTCAACTGATTGGCCTGCCCATGCAGCGTCAATGTCAGCTTGCCGGATTCGTCGCGATGCGCGCTGGCAACCGCGTCGCATCGCACGACCACGAGCACGACCACGACCCGATGAATCTGCCAGAAGATGTTCGGATCGAGACGTTGCATCAATTCGCGCAACGAGGTTCGGATTAAATGGTCTCGCTCAGCGGTAACGACACGAACGTATTTATCGGCCGCTTCGAAATACAGCACGTGTTCGACCGGAGTCATCGTGATCGTATTGCCGACGCTGGCTTGTGTGATCTTCAGCGGGCTGGCGGATGCACCCGCCGCCGATAAGCCGGGAATGCCCGCGGCAAGCAATGCACGCATTTGCATCACGACCCCGTCTGTCACGACGACTGTCCTTTGAGATAAGGAAGTAATACGGTGACGAGGGTACCGCCTTCGTCATCCGATGCGGGCGTTAGCAGGAGGGTGCCGCAATGACCGCCACCACCGCGATGGCGCAGGATGCGTCCATCGACACCGGCTCCCGTGCCGATATCGTCAAAACCGTCGTTCCGGTACACAGTGCCTAGGTCGATGGCTCCGGTGGAAACCGGTGTACGATCGCCTGTCGAAAGACGGCTATCACGTCAGCGTCGTGCAGGAACCGCTGACGTCGCTCGCGGATGACGTTGCCGCCGCACGCCGTGTTAGTGATCTGCCGGATGGCCCGACGATATCGGTCGCGCACAGCTATGGCGGCCCGGTCATTTCCGAAGCAGGAACGGAGCCGAACAACGCGTCGCAGAGGGGTTTATTGCACCGGAACGTTGAGCGATGCAATAAGAGACTAACGCTTCCAGTCTACAAAAAGATGACAAGGGTGCTAGCGCTGAAAAAATATCGGCGCACAACGGTATCGCATACCTTATTCCATCAAGGCATAACCTTTCATTTTGCCTTCAACCAGACCTTAAAAAAGTTGACTTTATTTTTTTAAGACATAAAAATACACGATCTTGCATCGGCACCAATGCGATTTATTTTATAAATTATCTCCAATAATTAATTTTTAAAACGATATTAAAAATACATATTCTGCGTTCATCAGATATCACATCATTCTGACCGATTCAGTTTGATTCATTCGTTTGCCGCATTCATTTACCTCATTTACGAACGCTCGTTTCCTGCCATCCGATGCTAGCTCACCTCCGAATTGCCCGACCGGTCAGCTCCCTTGTCACTGCGGAACGGATGTATTGCGCCGCATTTGAACTGAGCGTGCTGGGGAAGTTCCACGATCATCAAGGTTTTGACGGCGTCATGCTCGGGCGTGCGGGTGTCGGCTATCACTTTGAATTCACGTATTGCCGCGATCACCCGATCGTGCCAACGCCCACCGCCGAAGATCTTCTAGTGTTTTATCTCCCCGATCCGACCGAGTGGGCGTTAGCGTGCGCACGTGCCGAAGCGAGCGGTTTATGTCGCGTGCCGTCGCTCAATCCGTATTGGGAGGTATCGGGGCGGACGTTCGAGGATGGCGACGGCTATCGGACGGTGTTGCAGAACACATCGGCACGATGAGTGCGATAGTGCTCGAGCAGCCCTGCTGACATTCAGGAATGCTACGGTGTGGTATATATGACCGGCCAAAACGCCCGCATCGGCGAACCTTGCCGGTCTATCCTCCGGCATCCCCAGCTGCATTGCCACAAAGCAGCAGCTTACAAAAGGCGCGTTGATATCTCTGAAAAATGCCGAAGAACAGAACACGTCTCGATAGCCTCCGTAGTCTGCGCAGTTTGATCGTATTGCGTCACCGCACGACCGTCCCGGTGCTTGCCTTCACCTTGCTGCTCTGCGCTTGTGGCAGATCAGCAGATGCGGGTAAAGAAACCGGCGCCCCCGAAGCAACGGAAGTGCGCGTGATCACCGTACACGGTCAGGACATCCAGATCACCGACGAATTGTCGGGACGCCTATCGGCGATCGAAGTGGCGGACGTCCGGCCTCAGGTCGATGGAATCGTTCAAAAACGGTTATTCGTCGAAGGGCAGACTGTGCAGGCAGGTCAGCCGTTGTATCAGTTGGATGCAGCAAGTTACCAGGCCACTTATGACACCGACGTCGGTACGCTCGCCAAGGCACGCGCCACGTATCGCGCCGCCGAGATCACCGCCCAGCGGTATCGCGCGCTGCTCAAGATCAAAGGCGTCAGCGCGCAGGACGCGGAAAATTTCATTGCGGCAGCAGATGAGGCGAAAGGCGATGTGATGGCCGACGAGGGCGCGCTTGAAGCAGCGCGAGTGAATTTGCAGCGCACCCGCATTCTTGCGCCGATCTCCGGCACCATCGGCAAGTCGACGGTGACGGCCGGGGCATTGGTGACCGCCGACCAAACCACGGCGCTCTCGACCATCCAGTCGCTGGACCAGATGTATCTGGACGTCACCCGCCCCAGTATTGAAGGGCTGCGATTACGCAAAGCACTGACCTCCGGGCAACTGCAGAACCATGCGCCGACGGTCCAGCTGATTCTGGAAGACGGCTCCGTGTATGCGCAGGCTGGGAAGGTGCTTTTCTCCGATGTGACGGTCGATCCGATCACCGGCTCGATCACGTTGCGCTCTGTGTTTCCGAACGCCGAGCATGACCTGCTGCCCGGTATGTTCGTGCGGGCAACGTTCAGCGAAGGGACGCAACATGCGGCCATTCTCGTGCCGCAGCAAGTAGTGACGCGGCGCTCGGACGGGCAGGCAACGGTCTGGGTCGTCGATGCAAAGCGTCACGTTCGACAACGGTTTGTCACGGCGACGCAACCTTATCGGAATCAATGGGTGGTCATGAATGGCCTGCAGGCGGGAGAGCGCGTCGTGACCAGCGACGGCGACGGTCTGAGCGACGGCGCGAAGGTGAACCCGGTCGAGGAATCCGTCACTGTCGGCAACGGTATCAGCGCCGCCGCAGAATCCGGCGCCAGCGCCGTCTCCGTCTCCGGCACCGAGACGCATGCCAGCGACGACACCCCCGCCGGTACTGTCGCCAGTATTGCGCACGCTCCCGCTCACGCCTAGCCAAGCCCGCCTACCGCAGACCCCATGTCCCGTTTTTTCATTCATCGCCCGATTCTTGCCTGGGTCATTGCCATTGTCATCATGATCGTCGGCATCATGGCGGTCACCTCGTTGCCGATCGAGCAGTACCCGCAGATCGCGCCGCCCGAGGTGGACGTGCAGGCGACCTATCCCGGCGCTTCAGCCGATACGGTCGCCACCACGGTGACGCAGGTGATCGAACAGAACCTGAGCGGCATCGATAATCTGCTGTACATGTCGTCGACCAGCGATTCCGCGGGCAGCAGCGAGATCTCGCTCAGCTTCAAGCCGGGAACGAATGCCGATGTCGCGGCCATGCAGGTGCAGAATCGCGTTCAACAGACGGCTGCGACGTTGCCGACCGCGGTGCAGAATCAGGGCGTACAAGTTAGCAAACGCGCGGCCGGATATCTGATGATCGTCGCGTTATCGTCGAAAGACGACAGCATGGACACGATCGCGCTCGGCAACATCATGACCACGCGGTTGCAGGACGCTCTCACCCAAATTAGCGGCGTAGGCGAAGTGGACCTGTTCGGCGCGCAGCATTCGATGCGCATCTGGCTCGACCCGGTGAAATTACGCAGCTATGGATTGATGGCCAGCGACGTGACGTCGGCGATCGGCGATCAAAACACGCAGCTATCGTTGGGCCAGATCGGGGGGCTGCCGTCGACCGATCAGCAGGTGATCAACGCGACGATCACGTCCAAAGGCATTCTTAAAACGACGGACGAATTCGGCAACATTCTGCTACGCGTCAATCGCGATGGCTCGAGGGTATTGTTAAAAGACGTCGCTCGGATCGAGGTCGGCGGCGATTCGTACGATTCCGCTTCCCGGGTCAATGGCAAGCCGGCAGCGGCCATGGCAATTCGGTTGGCCACCGGCGCCAACGCGCTGGATGTCGGGTCGGCAGTCAAAGCGAAACTGGCCGAATTGTCGCATCAGCTCCCGTCGAATGTGTCGCTTTCCTATCCGAACGACCGGACCACCTTTATCTCGATCTCGATCAAGGATGTGGTCGGAACGTTGATCGAAGCCATCGTCCTCGTGTTCCTGGTCATGTATCTGTTTCTGGGCAATCTGCGCGCGACGATCATCCCGACCATCGTCGTGCCGGTCGCGTTGATGGGGACCTTTTCGATCCTGTATGCGGTTGGCTTTTCGATCAATGTGCTGTCGTTGTTTGCATTGGTGCTGGCCATCGGTATGTTGGTCGACGATGCCATCGTCGTCGTGGAAAATGTCGAGCGGCTGCTGCGCGACGAAGGGCTGACACCGGTGCAAGCGACCGTGAAGGCCATGCATCAGATCAGCGGTGCGCTGGTCGGGGTGACGGCGGTGTTGATCGCGGTATTCGTGCCGATGGCCTTCATGCCCGGTGCGACCGGCAGCATCTATCGACAGTTTTCGATCACGATCACCTCCGCAATGGTCCTGTCCGTGCTGTTGGCATTGACATTGACGCCGGCGCTCTGTGCAACGCTTCTGAAACCGATCGCCGATCATGGCGCCGATAACAAGGGTTTCTTCCGATGGTTCAATGACCGCTTTCAGCGCGGAACCCACCGCTATGGTGCGGCCGTCACGTGGATGGTCGGAAGGCCGCTGCGCTCGCTGGTGGTGTATGCGGTGATCTGCGCGGTGGCGGCGTTGATGTTCTGGAAGCTGCCCGGTGCATTCCTGCCGCGTGAAGACCAGGGCTATGTGATGACAGTGATCAGTCTCCCCCCGGGCAGCGCAGCGGCACAAACACTGGAGGTCGGCAAGGCGGTCGAGCAATATTATCTGCACGACAAGAATGTGGATCAGATCATTCTGCTGACCGGATTCAGCTTCAACGGTACCGGCCAGAACAATGCGATGGCATTTACCCGCTTGAAGGACTGGAGCCTGCGCCCTGCTGCTGACGAAGACGCTTCTGCGATCGTGAATCGTGCGAACGCGCACTTCGCCAAACTGAGCGGGGCACGGGTGTTTGCCATCAGCCCCCCGGCGATCGGCGGCTTGGGTAATTATGCGGGACTCGACTTCGAACTCGAGGATCATGCGGGGCTGGGACATGATGCGTTAGTGAGCGCGCGGCGGCAGCTGCTCGCGCTCGCGGCGAAAGACCCGCTGTTGCAAAACATGCAACAAGCCGGTTTGCCCGATTCGCCGCAGTACGAAGTGGATATCGATTATTTGAAGGCGGCCGCGCTCGGCGTCACCGCCGCCAATATCAATGCGACCATGCAGATCGCTTTCGGGTCGACTTACGTCAACAATTACATCGATACCGGGCGAATTCAAAAGGTGTATGTGCAAGGCGATGCGCCGTATCGGATGATGCCTTTCGATATCGGTAACTGGTATGTGATGTCGACGGCCGACAGCAGCACCGCCTCCGGGCGCACAGACGGCAGCAGCGGTAGCGCGTCGAGCACATCGGCCTCGTCGACGGCCGGTTATGATGGCGCGATGGTGCCCTTCTCCGCGTTCTCGACCGGACATTGGACGGCCGGATCGCCGCAGGTCGAGCGTTACAACCGCACACTGGCATCGGAGATATCCGCGCAGGAAGGACCCGGAGTGAGTACCGGCCAGGCGATGGCAGAGGTCGAGCGCCTGGTCAACCTGTTGCCGCGCGGCATCGGCCTTGAGTGGACCGGTGAATCGTATCAGGAACAGGCGTCCGGGTCGCAAGCGCCGCGTTTATACGTGTTGTCGCTCCTGGTTGTGTTTCTTTGTCTGGCCGGTCTCTATGAGAGCTGGTCGGTGCCGATTTCGGTGATCCTGGTGGTGCCGCTCGGGGTTGTCGGTGCATTGACGGCGGCGCATTTGAACGGCTATTCGAACGACATTTACTTCAAGGTGGGCCTGTTGACCACTGTCGGGCTGGCGACAAAGAACGCCATTCTGATCGTCGAATATGCGAAGTCGCTGCAAGAGAGCGGGATGAGTTTGCTGGCAGCCGCGGTGGAAGCGGCCCATCTGCGGTTGCGACCGATCGTGATGACGTCGCTCGCATTCGGGGTCGGCGTCATTCCGCTCGCGCTCAGTCATGGTGCGGGTGCGGCAGGTCGACGTGTGCTCGGCAGCGGCGTATTGGGTGGCATCATCGCGGCCACGGTACTGGCGATCTTCTTTGTGCCGGTGTTCTTCGTGACCGTACGCAAGCTCTTCGGCGAGCACGGGGACGGAGGCGGTCCGCAAGCCGAGGGTGGAGATCGGGG
>CAWUJR010000185.1:0-7247 GCA_963922375.1 uncultured Robbsia sp. | reverse complement strand
ATGACCGCGAGCGCCATCCCGATCAACCAGGGCAGCGCCAACAGGCCGGCCCAAGCAAAACGAAGCCGCCCCACGCTCGCGCGCGCGAACGCACGGCAACTGTCAGCCGTGGTCAACGTGCCATCAAAGTCAAAAGCTGCAACGGTTTGCAAGACGGGCCTCTTATCGGTCTGCTGTCGGTCGGCTTTTGGTCTGCTGCTTTTCGGGACGAAGGCACGGAAGGACGAAGGGACGGCGCGAGACCGTGCCGCCGCCAACGCGTCCACTGCGGTCGGTAATCTGCAACAGGCAAGCTAGGAAGGAAAAACGGGGGGTGCGACATTATGCCACGCATCACTGCGGCAATTTGACGATTCCGGCGGACAACCACCCCGTCTGGAGGCGAACGCCAATGCGGCGCACTGCCCTGCGTGCGGTCCGAACGGTCGCCGTCACCGCACCCGCATCAGGCGCCGACGAATTCCAGCACTTGTCGATTGAACTCGCTCGCATGCGACAGATTCATCCCGTGCGACGCACCGCGGATGATCGAACGGCGCGCATACGGCATCCATTCGGCGAGCGTCGACGACGTCGCCAAGAATCCCGGCGGGCTCTTGTCGCCGTTCAGAATGAGCGTCGGCACGGTCACCATGCTCGCTTGCGCCCGCGTGTAGAGCGGCAGCACATCACGGATCTGCATCGACAGCGTGTGCGCATTATCGCGCGCCATCGTCTTGAACTGGTCGCCGCTGCGGTCCCAGAAACCGGGTCGGCTGACTGCATCGACAAACATCTGCAAACCGCCATCTATGTCGCCTCGCGCGATCAAACCGGTCGCGAGCATCCGCGGGTCGTTATCGTCGTAGGCGGCGGTACGCGGCAAGTCGCTGCCCGGCGCATTGTCCGGTTTCGCGCCCGGATCGGACAATACAAGCGAATTCAGTACCGACGGGTCCTGGCTGGCCAAATGGAAGGCGACACAACCGCCCCGCGAGTGACCGACCAGCGTAACTTGTCCCCACTGCTGGTCATGAATCAAGCTCAGCAATGCATCGACGTGGGCTTGAATGCTGAAATGGGAGGTGGCACCCTGCTCGGCAACCGGAAAGTAATGCGGCAGACTGACCGAGATGACATGCCGGTGCGCTGCGAACGCCTGAATTTGCGGCTCCCAGTACCGGTAGTCGCACAATGAGCCGTGCACCAGCAGGAGCGGAGCGTGGTCGCGATGTTCGGTGCCCGCCTCGGTGAAAGCCAGGCGGGTCTTTCCCGACAATTCGACGATCTGCGTGTTTTCAGTTTCGAGCATGTTTGTGATCTGAAGCCGATGCCTGCGGAACGAATCCGCCATCTGTTTGCTCCGGCCAACCGGCCACGGAGCGGGAAGCCGCGATTATGCCTGCGCCCGAACACTTTTGCTTGCAATAGGGTCATACCCAACCCCAGCATAACGCAAATTTAAGATGGCTGCCGCAACATCGATCTGTCGTCCATCAGGACAATCCCTTGAGGGGAATCGATGCCACGGCAGCGGAAATAGCGCCAACCGCATGCGTCCAAAAACAGATAGCGCCGCCTGGTTTCACGCCACGGGCTACGCCCCATAAGGACGAACGACATACACGAGGGCCCGCGAGGCGCGCGGCCGCGCGGCAACCCGCTTCATAGGAGACCTACGAAGCGCCGCTACCCGCCAACGCCGTCGCTCCGCGCAATCCGCCGCCCGGTACCGTCGGAAGTCCTCACTGTTGGGGAATTGCAACGCCCCCGCTGACGCTCGACGCCGCACGGCGCGCCACTGAGCGGGGCTCAATTGAGTACCGTCCAGTCGCCAGCGGCGGACGCGCCGGTAGACAGATACACTTTTTTCGGCGACACGGCGGAGTTGATGTACACGTCGCCCACCGCATAAGGGGCACTGGAAGGTGCTGCCGCTGCGTAGGTGATCGTATTCGTCGCCTTGAAGTCCGTGGCGGCGGCTGTTCCGTAGGCGATCCATTCGCGCGCGCTCTTCGAATCGACATAGCGCTGCCCCACATAGGTTGGCACGACCGTGGGCTTACCCGAGCCCGTCAGCGGCTGGAATCCCCAAGGCACATACGTCGATGTGCGGTGCAAGCTGCCACGCGTGCCGAGAACGCTATGGGCCATTTCCACCGCATACGGCCCCGGATTCGTGTAGGCCTTCTTCGTCGTGCCGCCGATCACCTTGACGTAGTGGACATCGCAATTGAAGTTCGTGTCGAACACGCAATTGACGAAGTCCAGACCCAGTTGCGCCCCGGAATCGTTTTGCAGCACAACGTCGCCGGTAAATTCAACGCCGGTGAATGTGCCTTTGAACGACGGATAACTGCTCGTAAGCCCCGTGCACTTGCCACCGGTCATCACGACAGAACCGCCGCGCGACGCTATCTCTAACTTGCCGATTTCACTGTTCGAGATCTGCAGGTCCAGGCTGGTCCCGGAATTCGTCGCCGTCGTGACCCCGGAAATGCTGCCCATGTCCGGGCAACCGGTCACGAAGGAACGGCTGTACGGACCGCACGTCAATCCATATTGAACTTCGGGCGACACGCCCTGCCCTGTGATGAAAATTTCTCCGCCGTTATTCTCAAACAACACGCCCCATGGGTCCTGCTGATTCGTGAAGAAACCGCGATGTTCGGTGTGTTTGTTCGTCACAAAAATCCACTTCGAATTTTTCCCGATCCGCACATACGGCGATACCCAGTTGCCCTCCCACTGACAGTCGTAGAAGCGCAGATAGTTGCAGGTATTCGACGACGTGGTCGTGATATTCATCGGTGGGAACGTGGTATTGGCCGAGTTTCCGACCACCTTGACATCAGTGTAGACGTTCGTGCTGGTACCGCCGCACGACTGGATATCGACCTTATCGAACGTATAGTCCTGCGCGGAGTCGCAGACGAGGCCGGAACCCCCTTTGAACGCCTCGATCATCACATTGCGCCAATACCCGGAAGAGTTCTGGTTCAAGTAAATGCCATGTACGCCGTACGCGGTCGCGTTGCCGCCACCGATGCGCACGTCCTCGATATTCAGCGCGCGGCATACCGCCTTCGTCGGATTGTCCTGGTGGATCGCACCATAGCCGCTATACGTCTTGCTGGTGATCGACGATGCATCGATATGCGACGCAAGGAAATTATCGCCATCGCCACGAATGGTGATGCCGGCACCCGTAAATGGAATGATCCAGGGGCGGTCGATCTTCATAATTTCGCCCGGCAGACGAATCGTTCGCGACATCGAATACACCTGAAGCATGGCCTTGGTCGCGCGGTCGAATGCGTTCGACCAGGACGGATCCGAGTCGAGTGCAAACCAACTGACGTCGATACCGGAGCTCGGTACCGTGCGCAGCCAGCTGCGTCCGGCCGCATCGACGATCAACAGGCCGCCATCGTCGGCGTACGACGTCTTACCCAGACAGCGGAACGTGCCGGCCCGCTGATGCGCAGTGGAAGCGAGCGTCACCTCTTGATTGACACTGTTGCCGGTATAGGCTCGCAACCCAGTGTAATCGGTAACGACACCGCTCAAATCGGTCAGCGACGTCGTGGCAGCGGTGGCAGCAGTAGTAGTGGTAGCCATGATGGTCCTCTTGAGATAAAGAACCGCTAAAGCAGCGGCTGTGTGGCAAGTGGATAAACGAAGGGCCAAGCGGAGGGTTGGACGGCGAGTTGAGAAAACGATGGACAAGCAGATTGACCGGCGGATTGGGCCGCCGATTGAGCCGTCACCTAAGCACGCGGCGCAGCGGCAGATTGAGCAACAGGTCGGAACAACGGGTTGAAACAACGGGTTGAAACAACGAGTGTGTACGCCGTAGCGAGTGAATACTGCGGCGTAAGGCGCCTCGCTCAGCCGTCGGCAATGCGACTTTCCGAGCGCCCTCTACTCGGTATGTCCCACAGGCGGAGACACACCGAGCGACATACGTCACGATCAATTCATTGCGGTCCAGTCGCCCGAATTGGTCGCACCGGTGGCGATATACACTTTCTTCGGCGACACGCTCGAATTGATGTACATGTCGCCGACGGCATACGGCGCCGCCGACGGCGCGGCCGCCGCATAGGTCACCGTATTGGTGGCCTGAAAGTTGGTCGACGCCGAACTGCCATACGCAATCCACTGCCGGGAATTCGTCGAATCCACATACGTCTGCCCGACGTACGTCGGGCAGACCGTCGGCTTGCCCGCCCCGGTCAGTGGCTGGAAGCCCCACGGCACATAGGTCGACGTCCGATGCAGACTACCGCGCGTGCCGAGCACATTGTGCGAATTCTCGACCGCGTAGGGTCCAGGGTTCGTATAATTTCCTTTGGTGGTGCCGCCGATGACCTTCACATATTTCACATTGCAATTGAAGACCGTATCGAACACGCAGTTTGAGAAATCCAGACCGAGCGTTGAGCCGGCATCGCTTTGCAACAACACGTCGCCGGTGAATTCGACACCGGAGAACGTGCCTTTGAATGACGGGTAGTAACTCGTCAGGCCGGTGCATTTGCCCCCTGTCATCACGACCGATCCGCTGCGCGAGGTCATCGTCAGCGAGCCGATTTCACTGTTTGCAATCTGCAGATCCACAGGCGTTCCGCTATTGGAGGCGCCGGTCACACCCGAGATCGACCCCATGTCCGGGCAGCCGGTCACAAAGGAACGGCTGTACGGGCCGCACGTCAGCCCGTATTGGATTTCGGGCGAAACGCCCTGCCCGGTGATGAAGATCTCGCCGCCATTGTTTTCGAACAGCACACCCCACGGGTTCTGTTGATTCGTGAAAAACCCGCGATGCTCGGAGTGCTTGTTCGAAACGAAGATCCATTTCGAGTTCACACCGATACGGACATACGGCGACACCCAGTTCCCCTCCCACTGACAATCGTGAAACCGCAGATAGTTACAGGTATTCGACGACGTCGACATGATGTTCATCGGGGGATAGGTCGTGTTGGCCGTGTTGCCGACAACGGTCACATCGGTGTAGACATTCGTCGTGGTGCCGCCGCAAGATTGAATATCAACCTTGAAAAACGAATAGTCTTGTGCGGAATCGCAGACGAGCCCGGATCCGCCTTTGAACGCCTCGATCATCACGTTGCGCCAATACCCTGAAGAGTTCTGGTTCAGGTAGATACCATGCAGACCGTAAGGCGTGGCGTTCCCGCCGCCAATCCGGACATTCTCGATATTCAGCGCACGGCATACGGCTTTCGTCGGGTTGTCCTGGTGAATTGCGCCATAGCCGGCGTAGGCCGTGCCCGTGATGCCGGATGCATCGATATGCGATGCAAGAAAATTGTCGCTGTCACCGCGAATCGTAATGCCGGCTGCGGCAAACGGAATAATCCATGGACGGTCGATGAGCATGGTTTCGCCCGGCAAGCGGATCGTCCTCGACATCGAGTAGACCTGCTGCATCGCGTTGACGGCACGATCGAAGGCATTCGACCATGATGGGTCGGTGTCGAGCGCAAACCAACTGACGTCGATGCCCGAGCTGGGCACCGTCCGCAGCCAACTGCGCCCCGCAGCATCGACAAGCAACATGCCACCATCGTCCGCATAAGAGGTAACGCCCAAACACCGGAACGTCCCGGCGCGCTGATGGGCGGTTGATGCAAGCGTCACCTCCTGATTGACGCTCGTTCCATTGTAGGCACGCAATCCGGCATAGTCAGTGACGACACCGGTCAGTGCGGTGAGCGGTGTCGTGGCAGCGGTGGTTGCAGCGGTAGAAGTCGTGGTCGTCGTGGTCATGATGTGTCTCTTGAAAAAGGGATGAACCGCTGGTTCGCCAGCGGTGGTGTCATAACGGGAATCATCAGAAGACAAACGGTGTTACATCCAGCGTCTCAATCCAATCCATGCGGTCAACAGTCGATCAACAATCCAAAAATTAATCAATCAGTACGACGAACTTAAACAAAAACGGAAAGGCGAACGAAAAGACGAACAAACGTAGAGTCCAGGAGGCAACGCAGAGACCGTTGCGGTCGGGAATAAGGGCTACTGAACCGAGCAGTGTTGTTTGCGCGCGGTTGCGTAGGCGATGATGCCGCGCTTCGTTTCTGCCGTATCAGACGCGCTGAAAGTCAACACCGGCAACCATTGGCACGACGTATCGACCAGGCGCGTCTCGTACTGAACCGTCGGTTCCGTTTTGGCCGATGCCACCGTCGCGGGGCAACCTGACAATGTCAGCGTCGCAGCGATCAGCGCCGGCAGCACATACAGTGAGGAGCATGGTTTCATTTTGGGCTGTCCGTACGTAAAATGCCGAGTTTCAGGCCCTCATCGTCAAGACCTGTGTCTGGAATAGCAGTGGCGTCGGCCTTTGCGTTCTGCATCGCTGTCGCTGCGGCCACACCTGCCTGCGCCGCCGCGACATTTGCGGTCGCTTCGGCGGCACTCTTTTGCGCGATCGCCGCTGCGGCGGCTGACGCTGCTGCAGCGGCATCGGCGGCGGAGACCTTCGCCTGCTGATGTCTGAACGCGGCGAAAATCACGCCGGCCAAGCCGATGATCGCGCCGCCGATCCACGGAACGAAAGACGTCAATAAAGCGGTCATTGCCATTCTCCGTTGAGGAATAACGCACGCTCGGCCTCACGTCGGGCGACGAGCCCAGGAAGGACGACGCCTGCGGCGCGATTCCAGTGCGGGAATTCATCCGCGCACCCCTGGATGTCGCCAAGGTTCAACTTCAACAATAACGTCGAGGGCAAGCCGGAGCGCAGACGGATAATGCCGTCCCGACCCGGCGACCGGGCAGTACGCATTGCCCCGGGCCCGATGTTGTAAAGGATGCTGACGAACGCCGCTTTCTGTTGCGACAACACGCCGCGCTTCAAGACGACATCGGCCATCATGCCAAACTGTTGAAGACGGGCGAACAGCCGCGCGTCGGCTTGGTCTTGCGTCCATTGCAATCCTGACATCACGCTCGGGCCCGTTTCCCCCCATCCGATCGTCCAGCATCGGCCATAGGGATCCCAATACGCATGCAGTGAACACGATTCGAAGTGCTTGACCAGCGGCGTACAAAGGTCCATCCAACGGACGATCTGGTGCGCTGCTGTCGGCGCGGGTGACGGTGGCTGACTGCTCATGCTGGTTCTCCTTCAGTTATCGCCTCCGCGGTCGCTGGCACAACCGGTGCCGGCACCACGGGCGGGGGCACTTGGGACTTCGGTACTGACGCCGGCGAGGCGGAAACTGCCGCCGCCGGAC
>CAWUJR010000184.1:0-7262 GCA_963922375.1 uncultured Robbsia sp. | reverse complement strand
CGAGCGCGCCGCCGCTTCGACGTCCACCATCAAACGTTGTGCGACACCCCGCCGGCGCGCCCGTCTGTGAACGAGCATCTTCGCAACATCAGCGCGATGAGGCTGGTTCTCGGGTTGGGCGGTGATCACCTGCACGGTGCCCACGATGTGGTTCTCCTCGTCCTCTGCCACAAGCAGCACGCTTTCGTTTCGCGCGACGCGTTCGGCGACGCCAAGCCAAAATCGAACAGCCGTCTCCCGGGCGATCGGCAACATGAAGCTGACCGACGCGCCGCCCTCGACACAATCGATGAGCAGATCTGCCAACGGTTCAATGCAGGCCAGGGCCTGATCGGGGCTAAGCACACGAATGCTGACTGTCTCGTTCATCGGTTTGGTCTCCAGTCATTGTGAGAAGACGCCGTCAGCGCGACCAGATACCGAGCCGCCTTTGTCGTCGGATTGAAGAAAGAGATCGGACAGTCCAACTTCATCGACAGGCAGTCTCCCGTGTCCAGTCGCCATTGTGTATCGCCGACCGTCACTTCCATTGCCCCTTCGATGACCCATACCTGCTGATGGACGTCGGTATTGCGCGCGCCGGTCTCATAGGTCACTCTCTCGCCCGCCGGGAAGTGAACGTCGACCAGCTGCAGTGAGGAATAAACCGCAGGCGACAAGTTACGGCGGACATAGCCGGAAGCTGGATCGGTCCACTCCACTTGCTCTGCCCGACGCGAGACGGGCGATGGCTCGGCTACCGCCGTCGCGCCACGCTCAAACAACGACGCCAACGTCACGTCCAATGCCGTGGCGAGCTTTTCCAATACCGTCGCAGTAGGGCTGCTTTGTCCCCGTTCAATGAGTGAAATATTGGAGCGGCTGACGGTGCTTTTGTCGGACAGGGTGTCCAACGACCATCCCTTTGCATCGCGCAAATCGCGCACACGTCGCCCAATAGTACGATTGATATCCATAATTCTAGTTTAATGGCTTTTTATTCCAGTAAACTAGACGTCGAAGCGCTGTTTGTCAACCAATGAACAAGCGGCTTAACCGCCCAAGACACGTTTATGGATTGCTCTCGTCAAGCTGGAGCGAATGACGAGTCGATGAAAGGGGGCGATCGCCGCTATGTATAAATGGCCAAGCGGATTGTGACACTGCACCACCGTAGTGACGACAAGCTCACGTTTTTGATCAATCATGTCACGTCGCAGGAGGACAGACGCTTTGAAGTCGAGATGGCGATCGTCGGCCCCCACTACCAACTCGCCGATGTCCCGGGACAGAATCGGGAAAAAATCGATACGCGCGGCAGAACGCTTGTCCAGTTCGCGGCGCATTTGGCGTGACGATGCAATACCAAACGGTGTCACCATCGCGTCGCGGCAAGCCAACAAGGCCCGGAACCACAGTGCCGGATCGTCGAGCACGGCGCGTGCCGCCGCCTCGACGTCGTTGGTGGCATGCGCCGGTAACGTCACCGCAAATGCGTCGGCCAGATCCGCTGCGTCGAAAAACGTGGCGAGCCTACTTTCGGCCGGTAATGGGACAGCGTGAGAGGTGCGCATCAACATAGTGACGAATCCAACGAGTTTCGTTACGCCGAGCTTACTCCTGAAACCGGGAAAGGTCGGGTTCGGAGGTCACATGCGTTGCTATGCGATTGCCAATCGAAGCCATCGGGTCAAAGCAACTTATCCAGCGTGATCGGAAGATTGCGAATGCGTTTGCCAGTGGCGTTGTACACCGCGTTAGCGACCGCAGCGCCCACTCCCGTGATACCAATCTCACCCACGCCATGAGCACCCATCGGGGTATGCGGATCGGGGATATCGGTCCACATAACATCGATGTCAGGAACATCCATGTGCACCGGGACGTGATACGCCGCAAGGCTCGGGTTCATGATGCGCCCGCTGCGTGCGTCGAACTGCGCCTCTTCCATCAGCGCCAAGCCCAATCCCATAATGATGCCGCCCTTGAATTGGCTCGTCGCCGTTTTTGCGTTGAGGATACGGCCACAATCGAACGACCCCAGAAAACGGTCGACCCGCGTCTCGCCGGTAATGGCACTTACGCGGACTTCGCAGAACATCGCGCCGTACGAATGCATCGACCAATGCTGCGTTTCCAATGGCTTGGGCGCACTGACTTCCACCGACACTGCATCCCGCTGCGCCCGTTCCAATATCGATACATAACTTTGATGCCGCTCCGGCTCGTCAATCTTGAAAAGGCCGCCGTCTCGACATGACACCTCGTCGAGTTTGACGCCGGCTAGGCACGACCCTTTGTCTACGAGCTTGACTAGCTCTGACACTAAAGCTTGCACGGCCGCAGCCACAGACGCCCCGATAGATGCACTCTGCTGCGACCCGCCGGCCAATACCACCCCGGGCATATGCGAATCGCCGTATCGAAAATCGACCTCGGACATCGCAAGACCGAGTCGTTCGGCCGTCACCAGCGTATGCGTGGTTGCCGTTCCCATTCCCATCTCGTGCGCGGCCACCTCCACGCTCGCATGGCCGTATTTATCGAGCGTCAAGCGAGCCGCCCCACCGGGCATCCTGTAATACGGATACGTTGCCGTCGCGCAACCCATCCCGATCAACCACTCCCCATCGCGCCTGCTCCCGGCAGATTGCCGCCTGCTCCAACCAAATCTTTCCGCGCCCGAGCGGTACGCCGCCACGATATGGCGCGACGAAAATGGGGTCCCCGTCGTCGGCTCGTTTTCCGGTTCGTTCCGAATGCGAAGATCGATCGGATCGATCCCCATTTGAACGGCGAGCTCGTCCACCGCGGACTCCAGCGCGAAGGTACCCACTGCCTCGCCCGGCGCACGCATGAACGTATTTGCGACCATGTCCATTTCAGCGACCTGGACATCGAGCGTGAAACTGCCGGCAGCGTAGGCCGAGCGCGTCGCCAGAATGAACGGCTCGGGCAACGCGTTATGCGATGTCATCGGAGTGACACCCGTGTGGATGATCGCGTCGAATCGGCCATTCGCCTGCGCGCCGAGGGCCACGCGCTGTTCCGTATTGCTGCGACCGCCGACCGCACGAAAAACCCCCTCGCGCGACAACATGATTCTAACCGGGCGACCCGCCAACTTCGATGCAGCTGCCGCCAGTATGTGATGCTGCCAGAGCGTCTTGCCACCAAATCCGCCACCAACGTATGGCGAGGTGACATGCACCTGCTTTTCGTCGATACCGAACACCTGAGCGATCGACCATGCGGTGTGCGATACCGCCTGTGTCGCGTCGTGAATCAGCAAGGTCTCGCCTTGCCAAGCCAGCGTGGCCGCATGCAGTTCGATGGCGTTGTGATTGTGCTTCGGCGTTTGATAAATGACATCGACCTTGTAGGGCGCGGCCGCGAGCGCCGCCTCGGCATCACCCATATCGAGATGTAGTGGCTCTCCCTGAAACGTCGCGGTCTGGGTATCCGCCTTCGCTGTGTCGAATGTCGTCGCAGCAGCTGCGCGCTCGTACGTGACCGCGATCAGCGATTTTGCATAATCTGCCTGTTCCTGCGTTTCGGCGAGCACGACCGCGATAGGTTGACCATTCCATTCCACCCGGTCATCCTGCATCACCGGCAAGGCATCGCCCGAAGCGGCTTTCGCGGCGCTCATAAACAGGGGTGGAGGCGCCATCTTTGGTGCATTTCTGAACGTCATAACCAGGACAACACCGGATGCCGCTTCCGCAGCCCGCGTGTCAAACGCCACCATGCGGCCTTTGGGAATTGTGCTGTAAGCCAACGCGGCGAAAACCATGTCTTCGATCGGGATTTCCGCAGCGAAACGCGCCTCTCCTTTCACCTTTTGTGGACCGTCCAGGCGCGATGTGTACGTACCAATCAAGCCACCGCGCCGATCGATCAACGGATCCGGCGTGCCACCCGATATGACAGCGTCGGGCGCAATTTCGATGGCTTTTTTCACCGCCGATTGTGCCATTGCCTGCACTTTCTGCTTCGCCTCTTCAAGCATGCTCATGGCTGGGCTCCGGCGAGTTCGCTCAAAACGGCCACGATGAGTCGCCTCGCAAGTTCGATCTTGAAATGGTTATCGCGTAATCCCACTGCGTTGGCCAACTCCACATCGGCCGCGTGGCGCAAGACGGGTTCGGTCGGAATGCTTCCCCGCAGCGCCTTCTCGGCCTTGGCGGCGCGCCAGGGCCGATGCGCGACGCCTCCCAACGCTAACCTCACCTCGCGGATGCTACCGTCTTCGGCGAGATCCAATGCCGCAGCCACGGAAATCAGTGCGAATGCATAGCTCGCGCGATCTCGGACTTTCCGATAAGTCGAACGGGCGGCAAACGCGGCCGGCGGCAAGGTTAGCGCAGTGATCAACTCGGAAGGTCGCAGTGTCGTCTCGACATCCGGCCGGTCACCTGGCAACCGATGCAAATCGGCAAGGGGCAATAGGCGCGGTCCGTCGGGACCGTCAAGGTGAACGACCGCGTCCAGTGCCAGCAACGCGACACACATATCCGAGGGATGCGTGGCAATGCATGCCGGCGACGCGCCCAAAATAGCATGATGTCGGTTGAATCCACCGATCGCATCGCATCCTGCGCCTGGCGAGCGCTTGTTACAGGACGCCGCGTCGTCATAGAAATAAGTACATCGCGTGCGCTGAAGGAGGTTTCCCGCAACCGTCGCCATGTTGCGGATCTGAGCACTTGCTCCAGAAAGAATCGCACGTGCGAGAACCGGATAATGTTCTCGCACGACCGGATTGGACGCTAACGCGGTATTACTCACCGCCCCGCCGATCAACAGGCTCCCATCGTCCTGTGCTGCGATGGACTTCGACAAACCCGTGACGTCGACCAGCGCTTGCGGCGCTTCCACAGTTTCGCGCATGAGGTCGACCAGATTGGTGCCGCCGCCCAAATAGCTTGATTGGGGATGCGCGTCAGCAAAGCGGATCGCAGCGTGAACGTCCTGCGCACGTTCGTAGGTAAAGGGCGTCATATCACCTCCTTAACTTGACGGCGGACAAGCGTATGCGTGATCGCTTCAACAATGCCGTTATACGCACCGCATCGGCAAAGGTTACCGCTCATGCGCTCTCGTATCTCGTCCGGTGTCGTCTCAGGCCTGTCGACATTAAAATCCGGCGTCACGACGCTGGGTAGGCCGCGATCGATTTCAGATGCCATGGCGACGGCGGAACAGAGTTGACCCGGCGTACAATAGCCGCATTGAAAACCATCGTATTCGATGAACGCCGCTTGAAGCGGATGCAGCTGCCCGTCGCGACTCAATCCCTCGACTGTTGTAATCTCACGCCCCTGGTACTGCACCGCCAGCGCAAGACAGGCGTTGATTCGTTCACCCTCTACCAAGACGGTGCATGCACCGCACGCGCCCTGGTTGCATCCCTTCTTGGAACCACTCAGACCTAAATGATCGCGGAGAAGGTCCAGTAAAGAGGTGCGCACATCGAAGTCCACCTCAGTCGCATTGCCGTTGATGATGAAATGCATGGTTCCTCCATCCGGTTGGGGTCAATGCCTCGATGCACACCAACAACGTCAGGATTGGCGCAAAGATCGCTATATACCTGAAAACATGACGGTTTCGCAGCAAACTCTGGAGGCAAGAGGAAGCAAAAAACGATCCAGGCGCGGCAGGCAGAACCTGGCTCGCGGAAACCATCACTGGCCAACGACGACCGTGCCGTCTGCTAAGGAGCATGGCAACGCGGGGAGCGCTCCCGACCGATGCGCAGCGGTACGCGGGATGGCTCAAGCCCCCGTGTCCTCCGTCTAAGAGCGTGGCCTGAAACGTGCTACAGCGACGTGCCAGTGCAAAGCGCATCAACATCTGGCGTGCTAGCGCTACGCCAGCGTGCGGCGCGCATACACAACCATTTCTAAGGAGACCCTATTTCTTACGCGCGAAATTCAAATGAAACGTGCGACAGAATCAACGCGGTATGCTGCATTGTTTTTCGCTTTACTTCGATCGCGTAGCGGCTTCAACTCTGTCGACCGAAGAACGACTCGCGCTGTTGTATCGATACATATACTCGGTCATCCTAATTTTTGACCATTTCAACTGAAGGAATACCATGAATCGCATCGCTTCTCCGAATGGAGCTTACCTCAAAGTCAACCGTGTATCCTGGGGTGCCGTGTTTGCCGGACTTCTTCTCTCGGTGATGACTTACTTATTCCTCACCGTTCTTGGCACGGCCATCGGCGCCAGTGTGATCGATCCGACTGCCGACCGTAACCCACTTGCTGGGTTTGGCACCGGAACGGGCATATGGGTGGGCGTCACGACCCTTGTGGCCATCGCCGTCGGTGCATTTTTTGCGGGTCGTTCAGCGCCTAACAAAGGCGCGCTCCACGGCGTGTTGAGTTGGTCGATCATGACCATTGCAACGCTTGCGATCCTGTCGAATATTGCAAGCGGCATTGTGGGTACGGCATCCAGCGTCGCCGGACAAGGCATCGCGTTGGCCGGAAAAGGGATCGCTGCAGCAGCACCAAGCATGGCGTCTGGCGTGAGTGACGCGCTGAAGAAGAACGGCGTCTCCTTCGACATGTCCGACATGCAGAATCAACTTGAAACCTTGATGCGCCAGACGGGCAAGCCGGCATTGGATCCGTCCAATGTGAAGGCAAACGCTCAAGGCGCAGCAAGCGATGCGACCGCAAGCGCAAGCGACACCGCCGCTGCCCCCCAATCGGCATCGGACACGGTGGCCAGTTTCTTTAGTAACCTGAAGCAACGGTCCGATCCGGCGTTGACATCGGCCGATAAAGACGCGCTAGTGAACGTCATTGTCGCGCGTACGGGGAAAAGTCGGCCGGAAGCCGAGCAAATCGCGAACAATTACGAACAGACTTACAACCAGGCGCTTCAGAAGTACCAGGACCTGAAGCAACAGGCCGAACAAAAGGCACGCCAGGCAGCAGAAGCAACCGCTGCGGCAGTCAACAAAGCGGCATGGGCAGCCGTGATTCTGTTGCTGCTGGGCGCCATTATCTCTGGCGTAGCGGGCCATTTCGGCCGTCGAAGCAACCCTTTGCGCGAAGAAGTCACCGTATAGCGCCCGATTAGAATCGCCGGAACAGCGCTTCTTTCGGGTAAGGCAGCGCGAGTTCCGGCATCTCGTCCCTGGAAAAATACTGGATCGATTTGGTTTCATCATCGGTAGGCACACCGGAGCCGCCGATGATCCTGCATTGGAACAAAGTCGCCACGTATTCGACCTGGTCGCCACTAGGATAGGTATATCG
>CAWUJR010000183.1:0-7282 GCA_963922375.1 uncultured Robbsia sp. | reverse complement strand
GTCCGGCACGTCAGCCGTCGCGCGCTCACGCTTGTCGCGAGACTCGAGGATCGGTGCACCTTGGGCCTCCGCCCATGCGCGCTGCGCGGCGTTGATCACGACGCCCGCCGCACGCATACGAAATTCGGACAACAGCGCTTCCACCTGTTCCAAGCGCAGCGTCGCCAGCGATTCCAGACGACGCACATCGATCGCGACGGATTCGCCGGCAAAAAAAGCGGGAGTGGATTCGAAACGTCGCCCCAGTTCGGCACGCAGTTCCGCCAGATCCGCTGTCTTTACAACGAAGTGCAGCAAATCAACCGTTCCACTTCTCAGTTCAAAGAAGGGCGTTTTCTTGAGCGACATAGATCACAACGATAAGAAAGCAAAAAAGGCGGCAATAAACGCGGCCGTCAAGGCCGCGATGAAAGACGGGACCGTGCCAGCGATCGAGCAAAACAAGAAAAATCGGGCAACGCAGCCGAATCGCGCCCGACTGGGCGCGGACAGCAAAATATGTCGCGTATTTTACAGGCCTCGCACGTGCGGTCGAGTCTTGTAACGATTTCTTTTACTTTGCACGCTCAAAGGGTAGCAAAGCGAGCGGTTGGAGCAGACTGTACCAGTCCCGGTTGCCAATCAAAATTCCGATTGTCCCGTAGAACGACCCGGTGGCTTGCCGGCGTGCGATGGCACGGATCGCGCCAAGCGTTGACGGAAATCGCGCGCCTGCGCGCTACCGCAAGCAGGCGATGCAAGCTGCAGCGCCTTGCGCTGCGGTCAGACGCTCGGCACTGCCGATAAGCGTTACGGGTAAGATGTCGAAAACAACCCTTCACCACGGTCGGCGTCGAGCCGCAGCACGCGCTCGACCCCGGCCCTATGACCTCTTTTATGCAATCAGGGAATATCTTCGAATGGTTGGGTAGCGCGCTCGGTGCCGTCATCCGCGGGATCGTCCACGCGCTGAATTTCGTGTTCAACGGCTTCGGCCACGCACTGGGCGACTTCACCGACGGCTTCGCCCGCGCGCTTGGCATTCACGCGTCAGCCTTCAATTTGATTCTGGTTTTCGTGGGCCTGCTGCTATTGGCGGCAGGCGTGCGCGCGATTGTCCGTCGATCGTTCGTTGCCGGCGTCATCTGGCTCGTATTGGCCGTGCTGATCCTCGGCAAGCTGATCGCGCGCTGACAGCGTGCCCTGCTAGCGGCGGCGATCCCGGTTTGCCAGTGATGCCAGGATCAGACCGGTCCCCGCTGCAAACAATGCGGCCGTTAACGGGTGTTTCGATCGGTGTTTCGACGAGTGCTTTGCCTTCGGCGTGGGCGACGATTTGACTGCCCCCTTTGAGACAGTCCGCTGGCCTGCCGCTTTGGCATCGCCGTACGACCCGAACAACCGAGCCGCCCACCCTAACTGCGCACGATTGTCTACAGGAACGGGCGCACGGCCTACTGGTGTATCGATGTTTCGACGTACCGGCAGTAGCAACGAAATACCCTGAAACGCCAGCGGGGCCGCCTGCAACGCGAGGCGGAAGGCGAACGGATGTTTCGAGCGGGCGATCATCGCGTCGATCGCCGATACGCTGGCCGAGTCACGGCGTTCCGCGGCCGGCTTGCGACGCGACGTAAAAAATCGACCCATGCCGAAGGATGCATCCTTCGACGTTGCGGCGCACGGGCTGTCGGCCTTGGCCTCCACATCGGACCGATGGACGACGGCACCCGAAGAGGATACGACGCGGGAGACCGGCACGGACCGAGCGTCGATGGCCACCGATTCGGACGATACGGCGACCGGGGCCGCACCCGCCTGCTGAGCGGAGGCTTTCGGCGAAGCCCGATTCGAGTCGTCTGCGACCCCATTGGGGGCAGCGTGCGGCTCCGGATGCGCGTCATCGCCCAGGCCCACCATCCGCAATGCCGGGCTGTGACGCACCGATTCCGGCACCCACTGCGGCAACGCGCTCGATGATCCCTTCGACGGCGATCCGACAGGGTTGGTCGCTTGTCCGTGCTTCTCCATCGCTTCTGCCGCGGCAGCGGCGGATTTGTCCTTGCGTTCGCCAAAGCCCCCTTTCACTGCGGCGAATTCTGCTCCGAGCAATAGGACGGCCGACGAAAAGTAGAGCCACATCAGCAGCACGGCGAGCGACCCGGCTGCGCCGAAAGCGCTGGCCGTACCGGCATGTGCCAGATACATGGCAAAGAGTTTCTTGCCTATCGTAAAAAGTACTGCCGACACCACGCCGCCCACCAGCGCATCGCGCCACTTTACGTCGGCATCGGGCAGCAACTTCATCAATGCGGTAAAGGCGAAGCTGAGGATGGCCAAGCTGATGACCATCTGCAAGATGTCGGTGACGATCACGAACGGCGAATTACCCCAGACCATATTGCCGACAAAGGTAACAACCGTATCCAGTACCAACGATACGACCAGCAGGAATGCCACACCGAGGACCAGTCCAAACGATATCAAGCGCACGCGTACCATCAGTGCGATGCCTGAGCGCTTCTCTCTCGGCAGCGCCGGAAACACCACGTCCAGCGCCGTGTTCAGCGAGGAGAACGTCGCGGAAGCGCCAACGATCAACAAGGCAATCGAGGTCAACGCAGCAATACCGGTCCCGCCCTGACGGTGTGCGTTCTCGACGATGGCCTGGATCGCCGCGGCGGCTTCGTTGCCCAAAAAATCATGCACACGACCGAACAACTGTCCGCGTGCAGCCTCCGCGCCGAAGAACCAGCCGGCGACGGCGATGACCATCAATAATGTAGGCGCGAGCGAAAACGCTGCATAGAACGCGATGCTGGCAGCCAGCGTCGTGCATTGATCGGCGCTGAAGCGCTTGACAGCGGTCAACGCGAGCGAGCTGTCCCGCTTCAACTCGGAGGTGACCGCTTGTTTGCTAATTGTTGTCATGATGGCCGTCCCCGGCAGACCGTTGAGGCCATCATTTAGCATTTTTCGTTCCCGGCGGCTTCGGCGCCGTTGCGCGCCCGGCAAAGGGACGACGCATCAAGCGGTGCCGGGTGAGGTCGAGCACTCAGCTTTTCTGCGCCGCGGTGGAAGTGTCCACCGTGACCTTCGCCTTGACGACGGTGCCCGGCGAGTAGGTCGGGGCGGCGGAAGCCGCTGCACCGACATTGTTCGCCGGCGCTTCTGTCGCGCTGCCTTTGCGATCGCTTGCCGCAATCGCTGCCGATGCCTGCGCCGATGAACCCACATCGGTACGGCCACCATCGCGCAGGAATGCCGCCAGGCTTTCCTCATTCAGTACGAGGATACTGATGCGGCGATTCATCGGAGCGGAGGCGTCATGCGTATCCAGCGGTAATGCATCGGCGAGACCGCGCACTTGCACCACTTTGTGATCGTTCATCCCGCCCGAGATCAATTCGCGCCGTGCAGCGTTCGCACGCTCGCTCGACAACTCCCAGTTCGAATAGCCCTTCTCTCCACCGCTATAAGGGTTCGAATCGGTATGACCCGCAATCGACACGCGATTGTCCACATCGTTCAACGCGACGCCGATCTCATCCAGAATGCCTTTCGTGTAGGGGGCCAGAATCGCACTCCCCGAATCGAACATCGGACGATTCTGCGCATCGGTGATCTGGATCCGCAAACCCTCGCTGGTGATGTCCAGCTTGATCTGATTCTTGAACGGGCGCAGCTTGATGTTGTCGTCGATCAACTGCTCGATCTTCAGCTTCAGGCCCTTCAGGCGCTTCAAGTCTTCGCCGCTATGTTTGTCCGGAACGACATTGACCTTCTGTGCCGGCTTCGCGTGACTTTTCTCTGAGTCTTTCGGCGATACATCGCCGATCTGCGGATGTGACATGTCCGCACCGCCGCCATCGAGAATCGAGGTCGCGCCGCCGGAGTACGCGCCACCGGTCAGCGCGACGCGCAACGGCGTGTTGAAGAAATCGGCAATCCCCGCCTTCTCGCCCTTGGTCGTCGAACCCAGCAACCACATCAGCAGGAAGAACGCCATCATTGCCGTAACGAAGTCCGCATAAGCGATCTTCCACGCGCCGCCATGGTGCCCACCGTGACCACCCTTGACCTTGCGGCGGATGATCGTGAGCGATACCCGATCCTTGCTATCGTCGCTCATTTCGGACCCCGGGTCGCCTTCACGGCTTCTTCCAGTTCAGTGAAGGACGGACGGTCCACCGTGAACAAGACCTTCCGCCCGAATTCCACCGCGATGCTGGGGGCATAACCGCCCAACGATGCCAGCAGTACGCACTTCACGCATTCGAACGGCTTGGACCCTTCCCGCGCTTTCGCATTCAGCAGCGCTGCCAGCGGACCGACGAAACCGTACGCCAGCAAAATACCGAGGAAAGTGCCCACCAACGCCCCGGCGATCATTTCCCCGAGCACCGCCGGCGGCGCACCGACCGATCCCATCGTGTGCACCACTCCCATCACGGCAGAGACGATCCCGAATGCCGGCAGACCATCGGCAACCGCCTGCAACGCCGCTGCCGGTACGGACGCCTCGGCGTGATGCGTCTCGAGTTCCGCGTCCATCAAGTCCTGGATTTCGTGAACGGTCAGATTGCCGGACGACATCATGCGCAGATAATCGATGATGAAGTCGAGCAAGTGGTGATCGGCCAGAATCGTCGGGTACTTATTGAAGATCGGGCTGGAGGCCGGCGTTTCGACATCGGCTTCCAACGCCATCATGCCGTCCTTGCGGGCCTTCTGCAGCAGTTCATACAGTAGCGAAATCAATTGCACGTACTGCGCTTTCGTGTAGGCCCCCCCTTTGAAGCACTTCGGCAACGCACCCAGCGTCGCCTTCAATGTCTTTCCGGGGTTGCTGACGACAAACGCACCGATGGCTGCACCGAAGATGCACAGCAATTCGAGCGGCTGCATCAACGCAGCAACATGACCGCCAGCGCCAATGAAGCTTCCGACGACACAACCAAGGACAACCACGAACCCGACGATAACAAGCATCTCACACCTTCAGCAATGGGGAACCGGGGAGCGCCCCGGCTTCCTGTATTACGTCATGGAAGGTAGAAACTTGAGTCTTTTGACCGTTTTATGAAGCGACCCGGTCAATTCATCGGTAAATTTACCCTGTCTGTCTCACAAAACCATGGCGGACATGGGTTTTCAGGAGAAAAAATTGCCTAGGCTTAAGCCAGCCAGCGCGGCGATCAATGCCGGAAACATCACCATCGCGCCCATTTTCAGGAAAGAAATAGCGCCTACGTTCAGCTTTTCCCGCTGCAATGCTGTTATCCACAAAATGGTTGCTAGCGATCCGGTGACAGATAGGTTCGGTCCCAGGTCGATACCGATCGCCATCGCGCTGCTGACTGGGGTGGGCAGATGGCCGAGCGCCGCCGCCGAACCCGCAATCAGACCGGCAGGCAAGTTGTTGATCAGATTGCTCAACAAGGCCACCCCAACGCCTGCGGCCCACCCGGTCTGACCCGGCGCCTGTTGCGCCGCCTGTTGCAGCACGCGAGCGAAAGCCGCAATCACGCCGGTCTGTTGCAAGCCCTCGACCAGCACGAAGAGGCCCGCGACCAACGGCAATACGCTCCAGGAAATCTCCCCGAGCGGTGCGACCATCAAGCGTCGATGCCGAGCACAAACGGCGATATACAACGCAGCGCCGGCAGCAAAGGTCGGCCAACCCAGCGAGACACCGCATCCGGACGCGACCAACATGACGATCGCCATGGCACCGATGCCATAGCCGGTCAGTTTCCCAGCGGGCGACAGCGGCGGCACCTCGATATTTTTTTCGAGCGGTTGCGCCAACGTCTTGCGCCAGACCAGATACAACACGCCATACGTCAGCACGATCGACAAAAGCGACGGGATCGCGAAGCGCGCGAACCAACTGAGCAAGGCCGGCATGTGCGCCTGGAAGATCACCAGGTTGGCCGGGTTCGAGATCGGCAATACAAAGCTGGCGGCGTTGGCGATGAAGGCGCAGATATACAAGTACGGCAACGGCTCGTCCGCTTTGGCAGCGCGTGTGGCGGCCAGCACCGCGGGTGTCAGCACGACGGCGGTGGCATCGTTCGACATCAGGATCGTCACCACGGTCCCCACGCAGTAGATCAGCAGAAACAAACGCGCGGCCGATCCATTGGCGCGACGGGCGGCCACTGCAGCAACGTAGTCGAACAAACCTTCATGCCGCGCGAGCTCGGAGGCGAGCATCATGCCGCTTAAAAACAAGTAGACGTCCCCTCCCTTGCCGACTGCCGCCATGCCTTGATGCCAAGGCAGCAGTCCGAAGACGCATAACAGCAGCGCACCGGAAACGGCCCACACTGCCTGCGGTATTTTTGGGAAAGGGCGAACGATCACGCACAGCGTGGCGGCGGCGGCGATCAGCCAAGTCGATAAGGTTGTCGTCGGGAGCATCGGATCATATTACTGACAAGCGCGCGTTCGCGCTGTGTGCATTGCACGCGATGCATCGTGCTTCGTGCGTTGCTCATTCCGACGCATGACGTCGCGCCATTCGCCGGTTATACAGTGCCCCGCCCGCCATCAACACGGCGGTAGCCAGGAAGACGGATCGCATACCGAACGTGCCACCGACGATGCCGCCCGTCAGCGGCCCTGCCACTTGTCCCGCGTATTGCGCCGATGTCGAATAGCCCAGCATCGTGCCGGCAACCTGCGCCGGCACCCGGTGCCGAATCACGCTCGCCACACAGGGCAGCAAACCGCCCAATGCCGCGCCCATCAGAAAGCGCAGCAGAACCAGTTGCCATGCGGCGGTGACGAATGCCTGCGGAATCAACAACAGCGCCGACACCGTCAAACAAGCGACGATCACGCGCCAGTGGCCGATGCGATCGGCGAGCTTGCCGAGCCGCGAGGCCGACAAGATGCTACCCAATGCGGCCGCCGACATCACCAGTCCGGAGACGAAGGTGACTTGCCCCGGATGCGCGACCAGTTGCGCAACATACAGCGTGATGATCGGCTCGATCGACATGTTCGCGAACATCAGCAACAGTCCGGTCGCCAGCATCGCCAGCACCGGGCCCTTGTCCGGTACCGCCGCCCAACCGCGCGGCGTCTTCGCCTGCGGTGCGCGCCGATTTGCTTTGTCGGCTGCTTTGTCGGCTGCTTTGTCGGCTGCTTTGTCGGCGGCCTCGTCGACGCCCTTATTGGACACCTTATCGGCCTTGGCCGTTTCCTTGATGCAGAACGCCGTGGCCAGGAACGCGATGAAAATCACGGCGCCCGCCGCGAGAAACGTCGCACGGATGCCGATCAGCGGCGGGAG
>CAWUJR010000182.1:0-7309 GCA_963922375.1 uncultured Robbsia sp. | reverse complement strand
GGCCAGCAGTCCGGACACCGCAAACGCGAGCACTTTGTAGCGACGCACTGGCACGCCAGCAGTGCGCGCCACCGTCTCGCCGCCCCCGATCAGATAGGTGTAACGCCCGAATCGGGTACGTTGACCGATCACGACACTGATCGCCCACGCAATCACACCGAACAGCGCAATATTCGGCAGATGCGGCACCCACTGTCCGATGGCGATCGTATCGAAGCCCTCCGTATCAAATTCGACCGCACGGCCGCCGAGCAGCAGCAACCCTGCGCCAGAAAAAACGGACAGACTGCCCAGCGTCACCACGAAAGACGGCACGCGACCATACGCATACACCGCCCCATTGATCGCACCCAATAGCGTGCCGACCGCCAACGCGATGGGGATCACGCCGAAACCGAGCGACGTTGCATTCAGCAACGTCACGCTCAACGCGCCGACAAACAAAACGATCGCACCGACCGATAAATCGATGCTACCCATCAGGATAACGAACGTCGAACCCAGGCAGACGATCAATAACGTGCCTGCCTGACCGCTGAGGGCGGTGAAGTTTCGCAATGTCGCAAACGCGCTGTTCGCAAAAGAGAAATACACGATCAGCGCGATCACGACCGCCAGCGGCAATAACGCGCCGATGTCCAAATGGCGACGACGCACCGCTGCAGCGTCACCGGTGGCGATAGTTGAATTCATGAAGACCTCTTTGGAGATGGGGGCAACATATGCGCGACCAACTCGCGTTCGGTTGGCGGCGGGTGGGCGGGGTCGTCGCTCGATACCGCGATTTCCGCGGTCACCGTTCCGCGCTGCATGATGAGAATACGATTCGAGAGACCGATCAATTCGAGCAATTCATCGGTAATCAGCAGGACCGCCAACCCTTGATCGGTCAGGTCGCGGATCAGGCGATAGATATCTTCTTTCGCACCGGCGTCGATCCCCCGCGTCGGGTTGTCGAGCACCAGCACTCGCGGATGTCGGCATAGCCAGCGCGCCAACACCACTTTCTGCTGATTGCCACCGGACAAACGCTCGCATAGCGCGTTCGGTGTAGCCGACCGAATGCGCAACGAATCGATGAAGGTCTGACTGACGTGCTGCTCTTCCCGCGTACGCCACCAGCCTCCTGCGCGAACGAATCGGTCGCGGCCACTGGCGAGCGTGATGTTCCATGCGACGCTCATACGCGCGATCAGGCCATCGACCAAGCGCTCCGCCGGCACATAGGCGAGGCCACGATCGACCGCCGACACGATGTCCGGTTTTCCCGGGGCACCGCCGCATAGCGCCACGGTGCCTTGATCCGGCGGCTCCACGCCAACGATCCCTTTGCCCAGCGCACTCTTGCCCGAATCCAGCAAGCCGCCGATACCGAGAATTTCGCCGGGACGCAACGTTAAGTTGATGTTGTCGTATACACCGTCGAGCGTCAGCCCTTCTACGGCCAACACCGGTGACGGTGTCGAAGCAGGCGTTGCGGCGGCCGACGGGCGAGCCGACGTATGGCGGCGACGGGACTCCAAATAAAAATCTTCGTCGCGTTCGCGCCCGACCATCAAGCCGTGCAATTCGCTTTCGTCGGTGTACTGCGCATCCAGACGCTGAATCACTCGGCCATCTTTGAGCACATAGATGATGTCTGCGATCGCCAGCACTTCGGTCAGGCGGTGCGAGATAAACAGAAACGCGCCCCGTCGCCGGCGTTTCTCGATCAGATCGAAAAACGCCTGCTCGTCGCGACGATCCAATGCAGACGTGGGTTCGTCCAGCAACACGAGTGGTGCGTCGATGCCAAGCACATGTACCGGTGCCAAGCAGGCCCGCGCGATCTCGATCGACTGCCGTTTGGAGAAGTCGTATTCTCCGGTCTTGCGGCGCACATCCACGTCCAAGCCCGCATCGTCGATGATCTTTTCTGCCAGCGCGATCATGGCCGCCCGATCCTGCCAGATTCCAAAGCGGCTAAAGCGATGCTCCTGACCGAGCAGCAGATTCTCGTAGACCGGCACATTCAAGACGAGCGACTGCTCTTGGAAAACCCGCGACACGCCGCGTTGCGTCGCGTGCAGATAGTCGGGCGGTGCGTAATGCTGGCCGCCGAACAGCATGCGGCCGCTGTCCGGCGCGGTCATGCCGCTCAGAATATTCATCAATGTCGATTTCCCCGCACCATTCTCGCCGACGATACTGACTACCGCGCCAGCGGGGATGTCGATCGATACATCATGAAGCACCTGTACCGGGCCATAGGATTTCGACACATGCGACAGGGTGAAAGCCGAGGCAGCGTGGGCCTCATCCGATGCCCCCTGGTGACCGGCAGCGGCGTGCCGCCCGGCGACGGAACCGACATCGACATCGGTATCAGTCTCGGCTTCGAACGGTGGCGGGAAAGCGGGCTTGGACATAGTCAGAAGCGATGCGTGACACCGGCGTACACCGCCAGCTGGCTGTTCGACGACGAGGACCCGGCGTACGCGATGCTGGCGATGTTCTGATAGGTGCCGTTGACCAGCGTCGTACCGTCCCCGACCGATTTTTGGTAAACGCTTGTCAAGTAGAGGCTGGTGCGTCTGCTGAGCGAATACACGCCTGCGAGCGTCAACTGATGCCATTTCGGCTTCAGATCGTTCGACGATGCGCCGGGAAGATTCGTTGCAGTGCCGTCGGTATAGGTATAAGCGCCCAGCAACAGCACGGCCGGGGTCACTTGATAGCGAAGATTGACGTCGTAGTTACTGAATTTCCGCGACGACCCGTCGGCATAGTCGAGCGCTGAATGACTGTATTCGAAGCCGCCCGTCACCAATCCATACGTGTATTTTGTGCCGCCTGCCGCGATCCGCTGCCTGAGTACCCCGCCGTCGATGCCATAGAAAAACGTCGCGCTGTAGTCATCGCCGTTCGTGGTGGAGGCCCCGCCTACTGCGCCAGAAGTGTTGGTCGTCGAGTTCGGATTGTCTATCTCGAAATAACCGCCGCCGATCGAAAACGGCCCGTTCACATAGTTCGCAGCCAACGCCCACGCACGATTATTGGCAAAGCCGCCGCCATTGGTCGTCGATGCCTGATTGCTGAATGCATATAACGCTTCGGCGGTCAGACCATGCCAGGTGGCGCTGCTGATCTTGACTGCGTTGTTCAAACGGAAGAACTGATTCAGATTGTCGTTGTCGCCCACGTGGGCCGACACGTTCCAGAATCCCGGTCCCGCATACCCTGCCAGCAGATCGGCGAGCGGGTCGTACTGCCGACCGAGGGTAATCGTCCCAACGCCCTTTTGGCTGAGCCCGACAAAGGCTTGTCGACCGAACTCACGGCCCGCCATACCGGTCTTGCCGTTGTTACTGGTGAAGCCGTTTTCGATCACGAACACCGCATCCAACCCATTGCCGAGATCCTCGGTGCCGCGCAGCCCCCAGCGTTCGGTGGCGGCACCGTCGCCGCTTTCCTGCTGAAACGCGCGGCCGCCGCCGACATTGCTGACATAGCCGAAACCATCGTCCAAAATGCCATAGAGCATGACCGAGCTTTGGGCCTGCGCATGCAGTGCAAAAGCGCCCAATACCCCACCCGCCACCAGCGCAGATGCTGCCTTGCCCACCGGCTTGAATTTGTTACGCGGCATTCATTCCCCCGTGTTCTGTTTTGACTATCCGCTTTTCCACCAACGGGGAGAGAACGTGCAGCAAATTTGCTGCCGATTGCTCCCTGGAGGACGAGCAAAATCTATTACAGCGGGGACCGATCGATAACTAATCGATTTGCATATGCTTTGTCAGCCGTTTTGAAATTCGTTATACGAATCCGTGCGAACCCTGATAGCGGAGAATGTGCGTCCTGTGCATGCACGAGGCTGTCGGCCGACTATCCGAGGTGCTCGCAACAAATTAACGCAGACAGATAACGTTAGCTGTGATCGTTGTTTTGCCCGGTGAATGAGGCGGCGTACGCTAGCGATCTCATCCTGCCTTGGAGTAGACGCTATGTCGGTTGCATCGCCTGCATCAGCCCCTTCATCTCATTCAGCCACACCGCTTGAATCAGGTGCACAGATCATCCGCAGCGATGCCGAAGCCATCGAGACAGCGCGTCAACTGGCAACCTACTTTGCAGCGGAAGCATCGATACGCGACGCGCAACGACGGCTGCCGTATGAAGAGATCGACCGATTCTCACGCTCAGGCTTATGGGCGATCACCGTGCCGAAGGCCTACGGCGGTGCTGGCGTGTCATATGTGACGCTCACCGAAGTCTTCAAGATCATTGCCGCGGCTGATCCGTCGCTCGCACAGCTGCCGCAGAATCATTTCGGCCTGGTGGATGTCATTCACCTCGTGGGAACCGAAGCGCAAAAACGGCATTACTACGCCCTGCTGCTTCAAGGCGCGCGATTTGGTAACGGTTTTTCGGAAAAAGGAACAAAGAACGTACTCGACCTGAAAACACGGATCGTCCCGGAAGGCGACCACTACCGCGTTGATGGTACGAAGTTCTATTCGACCGGCGCGTTGTTCGCCGATATCGTCCCGGTATTGGGACTGGATGAACCGGGCCGCGCATGGTTGGCTTATATTCCCAAAAATACCGAAGGTCTCACGGTCATCAACGACTGGTCCGGCTTCGGACAGCGAACGACTGCCAGCGGCACCGTCAAGCTCGACGGCGTCCAAGTTCCAGCGGATGCCGTCTTGCCGGCTTATCTGGTATCGGAGCAGCCGTCATTCAATGGACCGTTGTCTCAAATTCTGCAAGCAGCCATCGACGCGGGCATCGCGCAGGCCGCTTTGGACGATACCTGTCGATTCGTCCGTACGCGCAGCCGTCCCTGGATCGATAGCGGCGTGAGCCGCGCATCGGCCGATCCGCTGACGATACGCGAAGTAGGCGACTTGCAGATTCGCTTGCACGCCGCAGAAGCGCTACTCGAGCGCGCCGCACGTTTATTCGATGCATACGGTCCTTACGCGCTGCCCGGTCTTCGCAACCATGGCGAAGAGGAGCACCACGGTCACCCTGCTGCCCGCGTCACCGCCAGCGCCCTGGGCGACGATGCCCAAAATAACGCGCCGCCACGCGAGGAAGACGTCGCACGCGTCTCCGTGGCCGTAGCGGAAGCGAAGGTGCTGACCACGGAGATCGCGCTGAAAGCAGCGGAGAAGCTGTTCGAACTCGCTGGAACGCAGTCCGTCCTGGAAGCGGACAACCTTGATCGCCGGTGGCGAGACGCCCGCACGCATACGCTGCACGACCCGGTGCGCTGGAAATACCACTTGATCGGAAACTATTATCTCAACGGCATCAAACCGCCCCGCCACGCCTGGAACTGATCGACATGACAAGACACACCCGCATCGAAGACCGACAACCGGCCGCCCTCCACCGCGCAAGTCGGCCCGCAACAAGCGGGACACGCTCCAAAGCCGTTCGATCGATCTGCCTGTCGTTGGCAGGCCTCTCCGCGACGCTGATATTCGGCAGCACCGGGGCGTTTGCCGCAGCGTCCGATGGGGCCAATCAAGATCTCAGCCAACCCGTAGGCGCCGAGACGGGTACAAAAGGCCCCAGTGCCCCTATTCCATCGCTGAAAGGCAAGCGAATCGGCATCACCGTTGCCGGCACCGAACACTATTGGGATTTGAAGGCCTATCAGGGCCAGATCGACGAAGTGAAGCGTTTGGGGGGTACCCCGATCGCGTTGGATGGCGGTCGCAAGGACAGCCAGCAGATCGCACAGATTCAGACGCTGATCGCGCAAAAACCCGATGCCATCATTGAACAATTGGGGAGCGTGACGGTTTTGGAGCCGTGGTTGAAGCGCATTCGGGCCGCGGGCATTCCGCTCTTTACGATCGATACCGCGAGTCCATCGAGCATCAATCTGACCACGTCCGATAACTTCCATATCGGCGAAGAGCTCGCGCTGAAGCTGGTCAGCGATCTGCACGGCAAGGGCAATATTCTGGTGTTCAACGGCTTCGCCGGCGTGCCGGTGGTGAATATCCGCTATGCCGAATTACTGGAAGTATTGAAATGGTATCCGGATATCAAAATCGTGCAACCGATCCTGCGCGATGTGATTCCAAACACGGTGCAGGATGCGTACGCACAGATCAGCCAGTTGCTGAATAAATACCCGAAGGGTAGCGTGCAAGCGGTGTGGGCCGCCTGGGATGTGCCGCAGATCGGCGCGACGCAGGCGATCGACGCCGCACATCGCACTGAAATCAAGACCTACGCCGTGGACGGTAGCCCCGACGTGGTGAATCTGGTCAAGAACCCCGCGTCGAGCGCCGCAGCAGTGGTCGCGCAGCAACCCTACCTCATCGGTAAAACCGCTGTGGATAACGCCGCCCGTTATCTCGCGGGCGAACATGACTTGCCGCCAGCCACTTATGTGCCGTCGATTCTCGTCGACAAGCAGAACGCCGCCATTGCGCAGATCACGCTCGGACAAGCCGATGGAAAATGATACGCTGCGGCTAACGGGCGTTTCCAAGCGTTTCGACGGCGTACCGGCGCTGTCGAACGTATCGCTCGACGTCGCAGCGGGCTGCGTGCACGGCTTGATCGGTCAGAACGGCGCAGGAAAATCCACGTTGATCAAAGTACTCGCGGGATTGCATCGCGCGGATAGCGGACAGATCCTGATCGACGGCGTGGCGCGGACCATCGATACGCCGATGGATGCGCGTCGCCTGGGTATCGAGATCGTTCATCAAGATCGGCTGCTCGGTCCCACGCAGACCGTCGCCGAGGTGTTGGCGCTCGGGGCCAAATCGACGCTCGGCGCCGAATCGATGTTCGCCGCTGCGCTGCCCGGCGCCCGTCAACTTGCATTGTTGCGTCCCTGGCGCATGCGTCGAGACGCAGTCGATGCGATCCAGCGGCATTTCGGTATCCACATCGATCCGTCGCGATTGATATCGACGCTCAGTGTTGCCGAACAGCAGGTCGTACAAATCACCCGCGCATTAAGTCGTTCGCCACGCATCCTGGTCTTCGACGAGCCGACGGCAGCGCTTTCCGCGCACGAGGCCAATCAACTCTTTCGCGCTATCGAACGACTCCGGGCGCAAGGATTGGCAATACTTTATGTCTCGCATTATCTCGACGAGATTCACGCGTTATGCGATCGCGTCACCGTGCTGCGCGACGGGGCGAACGTCGCCCATTTCGTCGTTGCCGACAGCCAGCCACAGCACTGGCTAGGCGCTATGATCGGTTCTGCGGCATCGACACATGCGCCCCGCACACCCACCGTCGTCGATCGCGCAGCACGCTCGACCCGCACTGCGCGACTCGCCCT
>CAWUJR010000181.1:0-7322 GCA_963922375.1 uncultured Robbsia sp. | reverse complement strand
CGCTGGACGCAAGGAATTCCGTGCCGCATTGCTGGATGCGCGGCGGACGATGCGCGCGCGCAATAGCGACAGTGCCACCATCCGTTCGAGCAATACGTTGTTCAATGCGTGGCTGGCACGCTCTCGCGCCGACCTCAACCTGCTGACCACCGATCTACCCGGCGGTCCTTATCCGTACGCTGGCATTCCGTGGTTTTCGACGGCATTCGGGCGTGACGGCATCATTACCGCTTTGCAGATGTTGTGGCTGCGACCGGCGTTGGCGCGCGGCGTATTGCGTTTCCTCGCCGCGAACCAGGCGTTGGAGACATCGGCATTTCGCGATGCCGAGCCCGGCAAGATCATGCACGAGACGCGCAAGAGCGAGATGGCCGCGACCGGGGAAGTGCCATTCGCCCGCTATTACGGCGGCGTGGACACGACGCCGTTATTCATCGTGCTTGCAGGGGCGTACCACACGCGCACCGGCGACGACGCGCTGATCGATGAACTGTGGCCGGCGCTCGAGCGCGCCGCGCAATGGGTGACGTCTGTCTGCGCTGCCAGCCCATTGGGACTGCTGGCCTATCAACGCGGCGAGGACAGCGGTCTGGCGAATCAAGGGTGGAAGGACAGCCATGACTCGGTGTTTCACGAGGACGGCCGTTTTCCTGTCGGTCCGATCGCCCTGGTGGAGGTGCAAGCGTATGCCTGCGTCGCCCTCGATGCGATGGCCCGTTTTGCCGAGCATCGCGGCAGCAAAGAACAAGCGGCGCAATACAACGCACGAGGTGCCGCACTGCGCGAGCGGATCGAGTCGCTATTTTGGATGGAGGACCAGCAGTTCTACGGGATCGCCGTGGATGGCGATGGCGTCCTCTGCCGGGTGCGCGCATCGAATGCGGGCCATCTGCTGACATTCGGCCTGCCGCCGCCCGCCCGCGCGAAGGCCGTGATCGCACGCCTGCGTTCCAGCGAATTCGAGAACGGCTGGGGCATTCGTACGCTCGCATCCGGGCAGGCGCGCTTTAATCCGATGTCTTATCACAACGGCTCGGTCTGGCCGCACGACACCGCGCTTTGCGCAAAGGGCATCGCCCGTTACGGCGATAAAGGGACTGCCGTTTCGCTATTGCAAACGCTGCACGCGGCCGCGATCGGTTTCGACATGCGCCTGCCCGAGCTGTTTTGCGGCTTCACGCGCACCCGCGGCGAACCGCCGACCGCCTATCCGGTCGCCTGTCTGCCACAAGCCTGGGCGACCGGCGCGCCGTTCATGTTGCTGGAAGCCTGTCTCGGCATCACCATCGATGCGCTGCGCGGCGAAATACTGATCGACAACCCCTCGATGCCGCCGGGCGTCGATCACCTCGAGATCAAGGATCTGAAAGTGGGCGACACGTCCGTATCGCTGACCTTCACCCGATCGAACGGGCGCGTCGTGCCGTCGGCGAGTGCGAGCGCGTTGCGCGTGGTGGTGGTGCTCTGAGACGTTGTGTAGAGCGGTACTGGGGCCCGGCCTAACTTGCCGCGGTGCTGACGTTATTGCGGCCGGCCGCTTTTGCCTGATAGAGCGCGTCGTCGGCTGCCTTGACGACAGCGCCGATGTTCGCATCGCGGTCCGGTCGCCAGCTCGCCGCGCCGATGCTGACCGTGACATGGCCGAAGGGGCTCTCCCGATGCGCGATGTTGAGCGCGCTCACCGCGCTCAACAGGCGCTGCGCCACTTGCTGCGCGGCGATGGTATCGGCCCCCGGCAGGACGAGCAAGAACTCCTCTCCGCCATAACGCCCGGCATTGTCCATCGCTGGGCGGATATGTCCGGCGATGCAATGTGCCACGGCACTCAGCGTCACGTCGCCGGCTTGGTGACCATAGGCGTCGTTATACGCCTTGAAAAAATCGATATCGACGAACAGCACCGAGAACACCCGGCGATGCTGTTGCGCGTGATGCCATTCGTCGTCGAGTATCTGGCCGAGTGTGCGCCGATTATTCAGGCCGGTAAGGCTGTCGGTGCGGGCGAGCCAGTTCAGTTCCGTTTCGGCGCGGAGCCGCCGGCGCAACTGACCGCCGAGCATGATCGACAACGCAATGAAGCCGATGCCGCTGAGCGACATCAACGTGCCGATGACCGTCGTGCGCCGGTACCAATTGCCATAGATATCGCTTTCGGCTGAGGCGACAGAGACGATCAGTGGCAAGCCGGGGAGCTTGCGATACACATAGAAACGCCGGACCCCGTCGAGCTGGGTGTTTGCGGTGAAGGTGCCGTGGTCAGCGGTGAACTGCTGAAACGCGGCGCTGTTCAGAAAGGACTTGCCGATCGAACCCTTCACCTCAGGCAAGCGCATCGCCAGCGTGCCGTTGGTTTTCAGTAATGCGATCGCGCCGTTCGGCCCAATCTGCAGGTTTGAGAACAGCGAGCGGAAATATTCGAGTCGAATCGACAGCAGCGCCACGCCGCCGAACGACCCGTCCGGATTGGACAGGCGTCGCGTCAACGCAATGCTTTCGGCGCCGTCCCGCAAGCGCGATCGAAACGGATCGCTGATGTACAAGCCCACGTCGGGATGGTCGCGCTGGACTTGAAAGTACGGTCGGTCCGCCAGATTGACGGCGCGCGGGGTGTCGCTTTCCGAGTCGAGGACGATGTTGCCCGCCGCGTCAAGGACGAGCATCGATTCCAGATACTGGGCGGACGCTGCGCGATCGAACAGCATCCGACGTCTCAACGCGACAGGCAATGCCGTCACCTCCGGCTGCGCGACACCCCGGACCACCGCATCGAGCGATAGCGCATACAGTTCGAAATTGTGTTCGACATCCCGCTCGATGATGAGGGCGATGTTTTGTTGGGTATCGCGGGAGTACGCAAGCGAGTCTTGCCGGCTCTGATAAAGCGACCAGCAACAGAGGCACATCATCAGAAGCGCGAAGATCGTGCCGAACACCACCACCAGATGCGGTCCTGTGCGGACTTTCCAAGCGCCGTTGGCGTTGGTCAAGCGCGAGGGCCTGGATCGAAACCGAACGCTTTGCGTAGTGCCTACTACTGTCGACTTCTCGTCGCTATTCATCACGGGGAGGACCCCAGGAGCCGCTGTCGCCCTCATTCTACACAGCAGCAGCGCCATTGGGGATCGACAAATGGCGGAAGGGCCGTCTGGACGACCCTTCATGGCTTTTTCGCCCTCCGCGCTGGTTCGGCCTTGACAACCCGCTGCGCGCGATGGCGGCGGTAGGCGGCAGCGGCGGCAACGTAGCCGCGCCGCAATTCACATCAATGCGCGAGCGATGGTGTGCCTTCGTCCGGGTTTTCTTCCGCGTACGCCTTGGCCTCGGGCGACACGCTCAGGAAGAACGTCAGGACGGCCGACAGCAAATACATGCCGGAGAAGATCCAGATCACGCCCTGGATACCTAGGCTGCTGCGGAACAGGGTGACGACCAGCGGGCCGAGCCAGACGCTGACGCCGGCACCCAGACCCAGGATCGACAGCGCCGCGCCCTTTTCCTTCGGGCAAAGCTGCGGTACCAGACCCGACAGCGGAACGAAGCAGGCCAACGTCGCCCCATACAGCACGCCGAACAAGGCGATCATCTCGAAGTCGCCCTTGAACATCAGCGGCATGTAGTACATCAGCGGCACGGTAATGGCCGAACCGATGCCTCCAGCGAAGCCGATCACGCGACGATACCCCGCCTTGTCCGCGATGATGCCGGAGCCCAGATTGAACACGATGTTGCTGAGGAAGATGATCGACAACAGGTGCAGCCAATCTTGCAGCGTCAGGCCGATGACCTTCGTGAAGAACGCCGGCATGATGACCAGGAACGCATATTCCGACGACGTATTGATCGCGCGGGTGATGCCTGCGGCCATGATCTTCGGCTCGCGCCAGAGGATCGTTACGCTACCGAACACGATCGACAGCGGACTCGTGCCCGGCTCGGTGTTGCGCACCAGACCCGACTTGTCGCGGCAGCAAAGCAAGGTGATCGCACCGCCGAGCACGACCAGGCCAAGCGATGCCCAGAACGTGGCTACTTGGCCGATCATCGGGATCGCGACACTGGCGAACAGCGAACCCACCGTCGGCAGGCCGGCGGCAAAAGCGAACCAGAACCAGCCCACAGCAGAGCCTAATTGGCGCGACGGCGTGGCAGCGGCGATCCACACCAGAAAGCCGAACGCGAAGAGCGGATAGCCGAGACCCCGCACCGCGTAGGCGAGCAGCATGATCGCATAGCTATGCGTCTGGACGCCGAACATCAAGAAGATGACTTCGAACACCATCCAGATGGCCAGACCGATCGTCATCACGCGCTTCGGTCCCCACAGGTCCGACAGCGCACCGGAGAGCCACGAAGAAATGGAGACCGTCACCCCGTAGATGGTGAACAGCAGCGCGATCTTTTGAGTGGAAATGCCCTGACTCGACAGAAACGGGGCGAGGTAACCGGCTTCGACGCCGTCACCGATCATGAACAGCAACAAGCCGAGGAAACCGACCGCGAGCGTTCTCGGCAGGCCGATCTTTTCGAATAGATCGAAGCGTGTGGAAGTCAGTTCTTGTGTTTTAGCCATCTGCTACATAACTCCGTGTAGATGTTCCAGCGCGCGCAAAATAGGCGAGCGAGTACGCACTCGGTCGGGGTCGAAATCGATTCACGAAATCGACGCACGTAAGCGAGCACGGGCGTGCGGACAGGTCGCGAGCAAACGCTCGTGGTCCGACAACAGCGCAAAGTCAACGCACGGTGCGCTAACCCTCGGCTGCAAATGAAGGTGATTGGCTCCGACGGATCAGGCGACAGGCCCGATTCGCAGTGAAGCGATGATCAAAACGGTTGCGACACTAGTCGCGATGCCGCTTGTTACAAGAAAGATTCATGGCTAAGCCGTCCTGGTTGGAACCGGTTTCAGCGAGGGTTTGCCTGATAGCGGCATGACATTCGCTTCGACGATTCGAAGGGGTTTACGCACGATCTGATGCCGCACTTCGGGGAAGTTGCCAGTGTCTCCGCTGGCCCTTCACCGCCTGCCTTGCAGACGAAATCCCGATCCGTTCCGGATCGGAACATTGACATGTCTGTAGCAACGTCTTGAAGCGCTGCTGCATGACACATTTGAACAACTGATTTGCAAGTCACTTCACTCAGTGCACGACGCCGCCGATTTACATCGCATTTGAGATAAATCTGATGGCGGATTCACGCAAGAGAGATTCGATTATAACCACGATATTTGTTGTATCAAAATATAACACCCCCTATCCGCGTGCGACATCGGGTCTCACCACGTCATTTTGAGCATATATTGCCGGAAATTGAGCGAAGATGGCGCATTTTGACCTGTTTTCGGTCGAATTTACCGAGATAAATTTTTGTGAAACCAGTATTGAGCGGGGCTGTCATCCACCCCGGTACGTCCGTCAGACGGCGGGAATGCCGTAGCGGAACGGGTCCGCGTCAGCGAAACAGAGGGTGGTTTCGGCGGTAATGTAGGCGCGCCCCGTGATCGTCGGCACGATCGTATCGATGCTGGCCGGCGTGTGGGGCGATGTGCTGGTCGATGCATCGGTCGATGTGCCGCGCCGGTATCGGCCGGTGAAAACGCTGCCGATGATGCTCTCCTGCTGCCAGTCGGCCCCTTCGACGAGCTTGCCGTCGGCCGCCAGGCAAGCGAGCTTGGCACTGGTGCCGGTGCCGCATGGCGAACGGTCGTAGGCGCTCCCCGGGCACAGCACGAAGTTGCGGCTATCGTACTCGGCGCGTGAGCCCGGGCCGAACAACTCGATATGATCGATCATTGCGCCGTCCGCACCGGTGATCCCGCTGGCGACCAGCGCATCGCGTATTGCCGCGCAGAGCCGGGTCAGCGAGTCGATAGCCCACGGTGCAATCGTTTGACCGTGCTCGGACACAAGGAAGAACCAGTTGCCACCCCAGGCGATGTCGCCGCAGAAGACGCCATAGCCCGGCACCTCCACGTTGACCGCATGCCGGTATCGATAGGCGGGAACATTCTCGACCGACACGCTTCCGTCCGCGTGCAACGTGGCGTCGACATTGCCCACCGGTGTCTGAATCTTGTGCCGTCCGGTGCCGAGGCGGCCCATATGGGCAAGTGAGACGATCAGGCCGATCGTGCCGTGTCCGCACATGCCCAGATAGCCGACGTTGTTGAAGAAGATGACGCCGGCCGCACACTCGGGGTCATCGGGCGTGCACAGCAATGCACCCACCACCACGTCGTTGCCGCGGGGTTCGGTCGCGGCACCCGCGCGCCAATCGTCGAAGCGTTCGCGCAAAACGTCGAGCCGTTGCGACAGCGAGCCGTTACCCAGATCGGGAAAACCGTCGACGACGAGGCGGGTCGGCTCGCCGCCGGTATGGGAATCGATGACTTTGAGCGTTTTCATGGGAAGATTCTACTGCGCGCGACGCGTCGATCAATAATAGCGTTCGTTTTCCGGTGACGCGCGATGAACCTGAGGAGTTTCAGTGGAACCCACGACGCCATTCTCGCCCGCATCGCTTTGGCCGCTCTTTGCGACATCGATCGCCTTTGCGCTGCTCGCGTTCTGCCTGGCCCGAAATAAAGGGCGGCGCACGCTCCCGTGGACACTGGTGGCGCTGGTGCCGCTGATCAATATGTTTTGCGTGGCCTTTTTGATCGGTGCGAGCAATCTTCGTGTCGAGCGCAAGCTGGACACCTTGCTGGGTCTGCTCGACGCGCGCGGCGCGAATGTCACGAATGGCACGGCGCCCACGCTGACGACGGGCTTGCCGGCAACAGCGACTACGACGTCTGCGGCGCAGTGGTCCGATACCGGTCCGGGGCCGGACTGAGCAACGCCAGCAAGCCGTCGAAATCGACCGGCTTCGTGAAGTGATGATCGAAGCCGGCGCTGGCGGCGTCCTGCTTGTCTTGCTGCTGCCCCCAGCCGGTGAGGGCCAGTAACAGCACGCTCTGGCCCCACGGCGAGCGCCGCAACTGGCGCGCGACCTCGTATCCGTTGATATCGGGCAAGCCGATGTCCAGGATCACGACATCGGGCTTGAACGACGCCGCCAGCAGCAGGCCGCTCATGCCGTTGAAGGCAGTCTCTACTTGGTGATCTGCTAACTCCAGCACCATCGCAAGACTGCTGGCGGCGTCCTCATTGTCGTCGACAATGAGAATGCGCAGGCCCGCGGCGGCGACCTTTTCGTGGGGAATGCTGGGGCTGCTCGCGCTCGATGGTTCCCGCAGGTGCGCCTCGCCGGGTGCCTTTATCGTGATCGCAGACGTCGCCGGATCGCGCATTGCAGCGCAATCCTCGCGTCGTTTGCCG
>CAWUJR010000180.1:0-7338 GCA_963922375.1 uncultured Robbsia sp. | reverse complement strand
CATCGACGACCGCGCGGTCGCGGCCTCCGCCGCAGAGGAGGGGGTTGTCGTCAGGGCCGTGTCGCCGATGTATGCGCACGGTAGCGGCCCGGCGGGGTTGATATTGGGACTCGGCGGATTCAGCGACGACGAAATTGAAACGGCCGTGCGGCGTCTCGCAAAAAGCATCGATGCCGCATTCGACCCGATCGCGAGCACGAGCGCCGATAAGATGGCCGGGACCCGGATATAGAGATGGCACCGTTGCGATCGTCGCTGCCCAAATCGCATCACGATCTGCCCGGCAGAGACGCAATCGCCTCTTCATAAATTCGATTTCCTGCCGTTAAACGAAATGAACCCCTTTTGCTGAGCCCGTTATGCACGCGAGCTATTCTTTCATACTGGTGGCCGTCACGATACTCGTCGGGACATTGGCCGGGTATACCACGCTGGATCTGGCATCCCGCATTGCCATGTTGCCTGTTTCGCGCGCGCGTCGCTTGTGGCTCATCGGCGGTGCGACCTCGCTCGGCATCGGAATCTGGTCGGTGCATTTCGTCGGCATGTTGTCGATGTCGCTGCCCATCACCGTCGGCTATGACGTAAAACTGACCGCGTTATCGTTGATCGTGGCCGTCTGCACATCCTATATCGCGCTCCATTTCATGACGATGCCGTCATTGAGCAGAACCGGTTTGGCCGGTAGCAGCATATTGGTCGGGAGCGGGATCGGCGCGATGCATTACACCGGCATGGCGGCCATGCTGATGTCGCCAGGTATTGTGTACAACCCAGCGCTGTTTGCGCTGTCGGTCGTGTTCGCCGTGAGCGCCGCATACGTCGGATTGTATGCCGCCCGGATGTTGATCGCCGGCAAACAGGATCGGATCGTCCAGCGCCGGGCGATGGCTGCAGTCATGCTGGGCGTGAACATTGCCGGTGTCCACTATACGGGCATGGCCGCCGCAACGTTTTTGCCGGGTGCCATCTGCGGCGCGGCGTCTGGAATCAATACGCACTGGCTCGCGGCCACGGTCACGCTGTTGACGCTCGGCATCATGATCGTCTCCGTTTTGCTGTCCCTCTATGACAAGCGGACCACGTCGCTCGCCGGGTCGTTGTCCGACCTGAATCGCCAGATCATACGTATGGCGACCTACGACAGCTTGACCAATCTCCCCAACCGTTACCAACTCAGCAAGCGTATCGACGCCACGATTCAGGCTTTCGCGAAGGGAAAAGAAGGTTTCGCGGTGTTGTTCATCGATATCGACGGCTTCAAAGCGATCAACGACGCTTTAGGGCATTCAATCGGGGATCGCGTTCTGCAGGGTTTCGCGCGCAGGTTATTGAACTGCGTGAGCGGCGGCGATACCGTATCCCGGCTGGGGAGCGACGAGTTCGTCGTGCTGCTGCAAAACAACGCTTCCGCCGAAAGTGCAGAAACGATGGCGATCACGATCCTGAACCGGATGAGAATGGAAACGGGCGACGATGCTCAGTCGTCCCAGATCAGTGCGAGCATCGGTATCGCGCTTTTCCCTCAGAATGGCAGGACCGTCAAAGATCTGCTGAGAAATGCGGAAGCAGCCATGCTCGAGACGAAGCGTCAGGAACGCGGCGCGCACCGCTTTTTCGAAGCGGCAATGAATGAAGCGGCCGAGCGCACCCGGTCCATTCAACATGCGTTGCACGAGGCACTCGCCCAGAACTATTTCTCACTGCATTACCAACCCAAGTTCAGTGGCACGGACGGCACCTTGTTGGGAGCGGAAGCGTTACTGCGTCTTCACCATCCGACGCTCGGTACGTTGGCGCCGATGGATTTCATACCGGTCGCCGAGCGCTCGGGGCAGATCATCCAAATAGGCTATTGGGTGGTCAGCGAAAGCTGTCGACAGCTGCGCATCTGGCGTGCACAGGGACTGCCGCCGATCAAGATGGCCGTGAATCTCTCGCCTGCGCAGTTGGTGCAAAAAGATTTGGTCGCCCAGATGACGGCCCTGTTGCGCGCAGAGCAGGTCGAACCGCAGTCCATCATGTTCGAAATTACCGAGTCCGTGGCAATGCAGGACGCTGCTAAAACCGCCGACACGGTCAAGGAATTTCAAGCATTGGGCTTCGATATTGCCATCGATGACTTCGGCACCGGCTATTCGAGTCTGGCCTATCTGCAGCGCTTCCGCGTAAAGCAATTGAAGATCGACCGATTCTTCATCAATGGTCTGGATGTCCCCGGAACCGAAGGAAGCGCGATCGTCACCGCGATCATTGCGTTGGCACACTCATTGAATATGGAGGTGGTCGCCGAAGGGGTTGAAACGAATTCGCAACTGGCTAAGTTGCAAGGCATGATGTGCGACCAAATTCAAGGCTATTTACTGGGTAAGCCTGTCACGGCATCCGAATTTGCCAGGTTGTTACAGAAGACGATGCTACCGTGCCCTGTCTGACAGGCCGGCACAACCCTCGCCTACCTACCTACCTACCTACCTGCCTTGCCTGCCTTGCCTGCCTTGCCTGCCTTGCCTGCCTTGCCTGCCTTGCCTGCCAATGATGACATCGTGCCGATGCTGCGGGCGGGAGAAGCACTGGGAAGAATCGACCAATGACTGTCTGCGACCAGCCGATCAGCGTTTCGCCTTCGCTGCCTGGACCTTCGTCATCACCTCGTGCACGTAGTGTCGCGCGTCCTCTCGCGTTTTCACATTCTGAAATCTTGCTCTCGCCGCAGCACGATCGCCCGGCGCGTCGGCCGACAACATGCTGTCGGCCTTCAACAGCACGCCTAGGAAGCCCATCGCACTGCTGCGTCCTGGTATAGGTTCCAGCGTTCGCGCCGCCGGCGGCTCGGAAACAGGTTCGACCCGTGCCTCTGCCTGCACGGCGGCATGGAGTTCGGTCGGACAGTCTGTTCTTGGCGAGGCAAGCGGTCGAAGCACGTCACGCAGGGGATTGGCGCGCGCATCTCTCTGTGTGAGAGGGGGCAGCCCGAACAACCAAGACAAGGTGGACAGCACCGATGTGTGATCGTAAAGGGTATGGTCCACCCCGGCCGCGACCCACGGTGAAACGATCACGGCGGGTACGCGAACTCCATATTGGGAAAACGTAAAGCCGTGTTTGCTGTATCTCATGCCACCATCGTCCGGGGGTGGCGCAGGGGGGGGAGCGTAGTGATCGTAGAACCCACCGTGCTCATCATAGGTGATGATCAGCAGGCTCGCGTTCCACACTGGCGAATTGCGAATGGCCTCGTACACGCTTTTGATCAGCGTCTCCCCATTTCCGACACCATCCATCGGGTGCTGAGACGAACCGCCCTCGTACGTGCCGTTTAGCACGTCTCCATAGTTCGGTTCGATGAACGTGTATTGATAGGGATAAGTACCGGATTGCACATCCGACGCAAGGCGTGAGAGTTCGTGGACACTGGATAGCTCGATGCCATGTAATGCGGAAACCAGTGAGATCGCACCTTCGATCGGTCCATCCGTATCGTGATAAAGACGCCACGGAATTTTTCTTGCGTTCAGCGCATCGAAAATGGAGCCGTTCGGATAACGAAAACCGTCTACGGTCTCCCACTCCGCCATTTGCGACGTCGATGGCGCATCATCGAGTCCATTCGAGGAAGCGCCATGCAGAAAGAGTCGGTTCGGCCAGGTCGGACCCGGCATCGAAGAAAACCACTGATCACAAACCACAAATTCCGTCGCGAGTTGGTACAGAACTGGAAGCTGCGCCTTCGTGTCGAACGTCTGCATGATGTCCTGAATCTTCGCGGCCGGCGGTGCGCGTCCCTCCGACTGAGTCGTCGCATAATTTGCCAGAAATCCGGCGTTATTGATCGGTGGGTAGGTGCCACCGGGGGAATAACTTACACCCGGACCGGCGAGCTGCTCGACGACATCCGTAAACTGATGCCCCGGATCGGTCGGCATATTCGGCGGAGCGGATCCGGACACCGGGTAAGTGACTCCGTTATAGGCATTCGCGTTCTCGGGTGTTGCGGCGATCAGCCCATCGATACCGGAAAAGGCGAGCATGTTGTCGAAAGAATGATTCTCGAGCATCAATACGAAAACATGCTGAATCGGCGACGCAGGCCGCTGTTCGTCGAGCGACGGGGCATCAGTCTGCTGCGAAACATCAGGAGCGGCGTGATTGTTGGACATAAAACGAAACCTCTTCTAGCAATTGCCAATGGTCAGTCCGCGTGAAGCCATGTCAGCGTTTCTGTCCCGATCTGCGGCGTCATGGCAGCGAACCAATCGTCGTGATTGGCTGACGCGAGCACGATCAGGTCTGTGTGGTCGTGCTCGCTTGCGAGGCATTGCGCGTGCGCAACCGGTATCAGGGCGTCTTGCTGGGCCCCGACGACGACCAGCGGTCCATGATATCGGGCCATTGCAGCAGCTGAATCGAAGTCATTATGCAACATCCAACGCCCAGGGAAGATTGGGTAATTCTCCGCCGCAACTGCAGCGAGCGAATCCCAAGGCGTGATCAGCACGACGCCCGCTATCGCCGACTCGTTCCCGGTCACTACTTGCGAGGCCATTCCCGCACCGAGCGATCCACCCACCAGGTAGACCGGACCGGACCATTGCTTGCGTGTCGCTGAAAAGGCTTCGCGCGAGGCAGTAAGAACTGCCTTCATCGTACGTGCACCTGTGCGGTTGCCATGCCCTGGATATTCGACGATGAGCGCACGATAACCGGCGCGCACAAACACCTCCGCGAGCGGTAGTTTTGTCTCGGCCGACTCTTCATTCCCGTGATATACGATCGCCGTGCCGCGGGGCGCCCGATTCGCCGGTGTGACCACGTAGCCCGCATACTGTCCATGCACTGTCCAGACGTCGATGCTTTCGCCTGCATGCATGCAGTGTCGATCGAGGATCTGTCACGTGGGGGGACCGGCAAAAGCATCGGGCCTGCATCGCGTATAGCGAAACCGCTGCGATCAGGTAGGCTGCGACGCCCATACCCGAGGTTTAAGAAAGTACCGCATACCGTATCTTTTTCGTTCAAATGAATGAACCTTTTGAACATGTATAGGGAGAAACGGCAGAGCGGGTAGCCATCGACTCCCCCTTTCAGTGCAGCCGATCTTAGATGGCAATCGCCGCCAAGATCGATCAATCGCGACGAGGGCGGCGTAGGGTAAAGTGCTCGAACGGCGCGATCTGGCCGTCCGGGCCGACCACATCGTAGTAGGTGACCTTGATCGTCGTCATATCGCCAGGATGTTTGCCCGGGTCAAGATCGAATGCAGCGAAACCATATGCATGCGCGGCATTGCGGACGGCAGACCAAGGCGCGTCTTCAGTTACGTAAATCGGCACGTGTTTTCCCGTCGCGGGGTGGCGCTCCCCCACGCCGGTTATCACTCGACAGCAAGGTGGATTGAAGAACAGCTGGTTCGACGGCGCCGAGGTGCCTCCGCCGCCGATCACCATGTGCACCGTGCCCTTCGTCGTATCGATCAGTTGTGTATCGGTCGCTCTGGGGATCGGTGTGAGCGTGGCATTGCGTTGCTGGCCCCGAATGGGATGGGAGCGCTCGTAATGATGCTCGTGACCGCAGACCACCAGGTCGACGCCATACTTGTCGAACAAAGGCAGCCACTCTTGCCGGATACCTAAATCCGCGCCGTTGAATTTGTCCGCCGTGGAGATCGCCACCTGGTGCATGCACACGACGAGCCAATCGATCGACGTGTCGGCCCGCGCTGCCGCCAGCGCTTGTTCCAGCCAAGCCTTCTGTGCGCCCTCGGAATACCCGCGGACGTAAGCGTCTCCGGAATCCTGATAGGCAATGTCATCGTTTGCGACGGACACCACTCGCATCGACCCGACGGTGAACGCGTACCATAACCCTCGCGTCACCTCAGTCTGGCCTTGTGCGGGCGGTACCGAAAAATAAGTCTGATACGCCTGATAGCCGATCGGCCCGTTTCCCAGTTCATTCTCGTGATTGCCCGGCGATGGCATCCATGGTCGGTTACGTGCACTACGAGTATTGTTGTTCCAAAAGTCCCACCAGCTCCGAACACGGTCCTGCGCCAGATTCGCGTAGCAGAGGTCGCCATTGAACAAATGAAAAAGCGGCTGGAGCCGCTCGACGCCCAGCGTGGTGTCGCCGCCATACGGCGAGCCTAGGTTGTCGTTCGTGTAGACTGCGCGGTCCGCGGAACCGATAGCGGGCACCGACACGAGGCGACCGAGCGTCGGCGTCCCCTGGTCACCGAAACTGGTGAACGAAAACGCGCCGCGCCCTCGCGGTGCAGTACGAAACGCGCCAAATTGCGGTGTGGCGCCTTCGTGCAGAGCGGCGTAAAGGTAGGCGGCATCCGCGACCAAACCGTCCACCGCCGCATGGTACGCGTACACCGTTTGCCCTGACTTTGCGTCGGTATAGGTCTTCGGCGTTGCGACCGCCGTTTTTTCCAACGTGCCATCGGGACGACCGAACAATACGCGCGGCCGCTCGACCGGTTGTAACGTATGCCAAGACACGACCACTTCCGTCGCAGCATCGGCACCGAACTGCAAATGCAGCCCTGCCACCGGAGGCGTTGTCGACGGGTCGGTCGCGACGTGCGCCTCGAATGCTGCATGCTTGTCGTTTGTGTCGTCGTCGCTGTGGACCTCGGCGCCAGCGCGGCTTTGCCTCGGTGTCAACAGCACTGCAGTACCAATGCCTGCGGCGGCGAGGAGCCGCCGGCGGCATTGATCGAGTTCGCGCACAGTCGTCATCCCTCTCCTTCATTACCAAGAACACGCGGTCCACAGCCTCGTGTCGAGCATACGAACAGCTTCAGCTACCCAACGCGGGATCGCTGAAGCTTTCACGCCCGGTCTCGACATGACCTCCCAGACGCCGAATGAATGCCTTGTCGCAGTCGACTGTGATGTCGAGGTCATACCATCCATGCGTGGCTTGCAGATCAATCTGCAACGCCTGCGCGTCGCTCCCTCGTACAGTACGCGTAATAGTGTGGTTCGCGTATCGATCATTGACCGTAAAGGTGCACGGTTCGGTACCGTCGTTGCGCAGGATCACGCGCATATTGCCCCCGAAGCGGTCGGACTGTTCGATCACCGTCGGTCGCGCCTTACCGCTGCCCGTGAATGCGCTACCTTGGGGCAGACTGCCTGCGAAACGACGCAGATAACCATTCGGACCGTACACATTCAGGTCGTATGCGCCGGAGACATCGAGCGGTAAATCGGCATCCATCTGTGAACGCCGGCGCAACGTGTAGGTGAACGGTGCATCGAAGCTGCCGGCGCGATAAATCTGGAATACGACGCCGGCATCGCCGCTATTGGTGAGTTGCAGACGAAC
>CAWUJR010000179.1:0-7339 GCA_963922375.1 uncultured Robbsia sp. | reverse complement strand
TTCCGAGGCGTTCCCGTGACGGCGTTCGGTCAGTTGGCTGGTGACGCGATGGGCGACTCCGCCAAAAAATCGGCACCAGCATCGCCATAACCCGAGAGGAAGCGACGGCATGGGAAACCACCTCCACCTGCACGATTGGATATTCGGTCGCCTGAGTTGGGCGTCGCTGCCGACACAGGAGATCATCGATGCACGTAATGGCTACGAGTTGATCAGCGGAATGGTCGGATGCTTTGCGGCGTTGGTTGCCATACTCGGCTTGGCCGCGACGGTGTGGATCATCACGCGCCAACGCTGGTGGACGCCTTTGTGGCAAGACTGGGTATGCAGCGTCGATCATAAGAAAATCGGTGTGATGTACATCGCGCTGGCCTGGGTGATGCTCGCGCGCGCAGTAATGGAGGCGGTCGTCATGCGCACGCAGCAAGTCGTCGGCTATGGTGGCGGCGGTCTCGTTTCGCCGGACCACTTCGGCCAGCTATTCTCAACCCACGGAACGATCATGATTTTCTTCATGGCGATGCCGTTCCTTACGGGCCTCATGAACTTCGCGATGCCGCTACAAATAGGCGCACGCGACGTCTCGTTTCCGGTGCTCAACTCAGTGAGCCTGGCCCTGACGGTGTCCGGGGCGGCGCTCGTCATGATATCGCTGGTCTTCCAGCCGTTTTCGACCGGGGGCTGGAGCGGTTATCCGCCATTCACCGAGAATCGATTCAGTCCCGGCCCGGGGCCCGATTATTGGATTTGGGCATTGACGTTGTCCTCAGTGGCTTCCACGCTCACGGGAATCAATTTTGCCGTGACCCTCTATAAGGAACGAGCGCCTGGCATGACGCTGATGCGTATGCCGATGTTCTGTTGGACGACGCTTTGTACGTCCATATTGATGGTATTTGCCATGCCCCCGTTGACGGTTGCCACGCTGTTCCTCGCGCTCGACCGCTACCTCGGCTTTCATTTTTTCACGAATGATGCCGGCGGCAATGCGATGAACTTCGTGAACCTGTTCTGGTTATTCGGCCACCCGGAAGTCTACATTCTTATCCTACCGGCCTTCGGCATTTACTCCGAGGTCATCTCGACGTTTTCAGGTAAGCGGCTATACGGCTATCCGACGCTCGTCGCAGCGACGATGTGTATCGCCGTATTGTCGTTCACGGTCTGGGTCCATCATTTCTTCACGATGGGGCAATCCGCAGCGCTGAACGCAGTCTTCGGGGTCGCGACGATGTTGATAGGCGTGCCGACCGGCGTAAAGATCTACGACTGGATGTTGACCATGTTTCGCGGACGAGTGCGAATGTCCGTACCCATGGTCTATTCGGTGGCTTTCATCTTCCTGTTCGTCGTCGGCGGGTCGAGCGGCATCCTGCTCGCCAATCCGACGATCGATTATCAGGTTCACAATACCGTTTTTCTGGTCGCACATTTTCACAACGTACTCATTCCGGGAACGTTGTTCGGCTTGCTGGCGGGATACACCTTCTGGTTTCCGAAGGCGTTCGGGTTCCGGCTGGACGATCGTTGGGGATATCGCAGTGCCGGATGCTGGATCATCGGCTTCATACTCGCCTTCATGCCGCTCTATTTGGTCGGGCTACAGGGTATGCCGAGACGATTGGTCAGTTACACGACTTCAGCCTATCTTCCTTATCTCGTTGTGGCAGGCGTCGGTGCCGTCTTTGTCAGCGGTGCGCTGGTTTTCCTGTTGGTGCAGTTATGTGTGTCGATACGGCATCGCGATGCCTTGGCGGTCCCCGTTGGCGACCCTTGGGATGGACGATCGTTGGAATGGTCGATCCCTTGTCCGGCGCCTGAATACAATTTCTTCGCTCGCCCGCACGTCGTCGGCCGCGACCCGTTCACGTCAATGAAGGAAGCGCAGCGGGCGGTCGGAGACAGCCGCGTTCGCGATCGGCGGCTTCACGCCACCATTCGAGAGATAAAGATGCCTCAGGATTCGCCATTGGGTGCCTATCTTTGTTTCTCGTCACTCGGTCTGACGTTCGGTCTGGTTTGGCACATCTGGTGGCTTTGCGCGGTGTCGCTGTTGTTGACGATCGGTCTGATTGTCGCGCACGGTTGGCGGCGCGAAACACCACGCGTGATTCCTGCGGCGAAGGTTGCGCAGGACTGGCGCGAATGGCATGCGGCAGCGCTGGACGCGTTACCGGTAACACGTCGGGACGAGCAAACCGAACACAACCAGGGACGCGCGATTCCGGCCGCCCTCGAAGCGACGTAAGGGCCGCACCGAGAGAAGAGATGCCGACGCCTCAACCTCAACCTCGACATCGGCTCCGTGGCGGCCGGGACAATAGTTTGCTGACCGTTACCTTGAAACGAAGCAGTCAATGCACCATTCGGCGGGCAGTCGCAGTGCCCGCCCCTTATCAGAGAACGCCATGCCCACACTGTCGACAGACTTGCTTGACATCCGCTACCGGGACAGCGGTCCCAAAGAGGGACCCGTCGTCCTGCTCATTCACGGCTGGCCCGACGATGCCTCCGCCTGGGACGTCGTCGCGCCGCAATTGAATCAAGCGGGTCTCCGAACGGTGGTGCCGACACTGCGTGGCTTCGGCGAGACGCGTCTCCACGAAGGCAAGGCGCGGACCGGCAACAGCGCTATCCTCGCGATGGACATGATTGGGTTGATGGACGGGCTCGGCATCGATCGTTTCATGGTCGCAGGCCATGACTGGGGCTCGAACACCGCCGAGGCCCTTGCGGTGGGATGGCCTGATCGCATCGAGCGAATGGCGATGCTGTGCACTCCACCTCGTCTGGGCGGGATGCCGACCCCACCGTTCGAGCAGGCCCAGCGGCAGTGGTATCACTGGTTTATGGCGACACGTCGCGGCGCCCAGGCGGTACGCGATGACCGACGCGGGTTTGCCCATATTCATTGGGTCAACTGGTCCCCTCCCGGCTGGTTCGACGAGGCGACATTCGCTCTCGTCGCTGAGTCGTTCGATAATCCCGACTGGGCCGATATCACGCTTCATAGCTATCGAGCGCGTTGGGACGAAGCGGAACCTGATCCCAGCAGCAAGTGGCTCGAGGACAAGATCAAGGCGACGAAGACGCTGTCGCTGCCGACCGTCTACATTCAGGGTGAGGTCGACGGCGTGAACCCGCCATCAGCCGCGAGGTCCGTACCATCCAAGTTCACCGGTCCGTTCGCTTTCATCGAGCTGGCGGGGGTGGGCCACTTCGCGCAACGCGAGAACCCGGCGGCAGTTGTAAAATATCTCCTTCACCTTTTCACCGGCGATCCGGCCAGGTTGAGCGCTACCGTCGACTGACCTCGCTGCGCAAACCGACGGTCCAAGTCCCGCGCCGCCCTGAACGGTCATCTGCCTGGCTATCCGAGACGGGGATGGGATTCGAGGACAGCATCGTCCATCAGACCCCGCCGGTAGGCGCAACGAGAGAGCAAAGACAAATGACTGACAAATCGAAAAGATTTGCGACACCCGTCGACTTGTACCGAGCCATTTCGAAAGTTTGGGCGACCGACACGTCGAGCCCAACCGACGTCTGGTCACCCTCGAATCCAGCACAGAATCATTGCAGTGTCACGTCGCTCGTGGTTCAAACGTACTTTGGCGGCCAGATTCTCACGACGCTGACATCCGTTGGCAAACACTTCTATAATCTTCATGCGATCACCCCGGGTTCGCATCACGATACCGCGTCGCTTTGCTTGCAACGGTTCATGACGTCATACGCGTAGCGTCAAACGTCATTGGCACCGTCTGATATTTCTATAAATCAATTCCCGAGGACGCTGTCGCCGCGCAATCCACACCGCCTCAAGAGGCGGAATATGGCGAAAGCCGTATTCGGGACGGACAGGCCGTTATTTTATTTCCTGCTCGCGTTGAATTTGTTATGGTGCCACCTTTCCTCCAGAAAGGTAGAGACGTTGTGGACCCTATGCCCAAGATACCGCTAGCAGACGGTCAGCGACCTGGACCCGTCCTGGTGTGCCTACCTGGCGCGATGTGCTCTCCGCAAGTATTCGCCGAGGCGGCTAGGCTAAGCGGATTGCCGGCGATCGCACTCGCTTGGATGGAGGATGCGGGGCCGCACGATCTCGCTTCCATCGCCGACCGCGTGTTGGGTGCCATTGCCGATCTACCGTCGGTTATCCTGGTGGGTCATTCGATGGGAACGCCGATCGCTGTACTCGCCGCCTTGCGAGAAGCGGAGCTGCACAGGTCACAGATTCATGGCCTGGTGTTATCAAATAGTGGCGCCAATACAAAAGGACACGGCGACATACCAGCGTTGATTGAGCGGATTTCCAATGATTGGGACCAGCCCTTCTGGGATGCGTTCGTCGCGCGATGCTTTCACACGCTACCGCCGGAGCCTTTATTGGCCGAAGTACGGGGCTATCCGGGGCGCCTGCGGCCGCAGGTCGTTATCGATGCCATACTCAGTCAGCAAGCGCTAGACCTCGTACCGCTACTGGGGAAGTTACCTGACATCCAGGTACATGTCATCCACGGCACGCACGATCAGGCACGCAGCTTCGCGCATGCCCGTGAAATGGCGGATGGCATCGCCGTGTCGGCGTTACATGTATTCGATACGGGGCACACATCGTGCGCCGAAGACCCCGAACGCTTTGCGGCGGTGCTTCGCGCCTCTGTCGGTGCTAACCCGCGGAGACATCCCACAGTTTCATCACCTGCGTAATCGAGACATCGAAGACAGGATGGCGTATGCCGTCTCGCACCAAGGTGGACAGGCCTAGCAAGAAGCCATTGAATACCGCCGCCATCGCGCGCGCGTCGGTTCCGGCAATCAACGCACCCTCCGCCACGCCCCTTTCTATACACGAGACGAAACCAGCGTGCGTTCGCGCCCGCGACTCGGTCAGTCGTTTCGTCACTTCGGCGTTTTCCGTTGACGGCAGAACAGGCGCACGCTTTAACACGTGATGTGTTCGGCGTCGACACCCAGCTCATTCATGATGGCACCTACTTCGCCATCGAAGATGAAACGCGCATTGTCGCTTGCGGCGGCTGGAGCAAGCGCTCGACGCCGTACGGCGGGGATACGCACAAGGTCGCACCGGACCGCCTTCTCTACCCAGCCACCGAGCCGGCGAAGATTCGCGCTTTTTTGTCGATCCGGGAATGGCGCGCCGGGGCCTAGGTTCGATGCTCATGCAGCACTGCATCGAGCACGCACTGGCAGCAGGCTTCACTTCACTCGAATTGACGGCAACCATGCCGGGCGTCCCGCTGTACGCGGCACGCGGCTTCGTGCCGATGCACGACCTTAGCCTGTCGCTTGGGGACAGACAGGTGGCGGTGCCGCTTACGCTGATGCGCAAGGCGATCGGAAAACGGTAAAGCTTCCATGCCCGGTCTACCGGCCCGGAACTTTGGGTTACACTCGGCAACGGTGATCGAGCGTCAATCCGCCAATGGACATCTCGATACCATATTGAAGAAACTGGCTGGTTTCATAACGGACGATGCCGACTTCACCTTGACGGGACAGGCGTCCGCCATTCGGTACCTGCATCACGCGTTGAAACCAGGCGGCCTCTCGGCGTCGCGCTTGCGCGTCAAAGCATATTGGGCGCAGGGAAAGACCGGGCTGGATTGACCGGCGCGGGCAAACAACAGTGCGCGCGGCTGATCCGGTCATTCGGATGATTTGACGAGCGACCAGAGGCGGAAATAAGAAGACATTGCATCTAGTGAATGTGGGGTCCTAACGTTGTGGGGTCGGCCCCTATACCGAGTTCAATGGCGATCTGCGCTAATCGCTTGTCCCGTGTCCATAGCCTTGTGCCTGGGGCGAGCCGCGTCGATACGAGTAAGGCCGTGTCTACATAGCCGATACCACGTGAATAAAGCTTCTCGGTTTCGATGAGGTGGAATGTCTCGGCGGGCGTTCCGAGTGGCACGGTAGGAAACGCGGCTAACGTATCAAGCACCTTTTCACGCGCATGCAGACTGCCTAATGCAAGTTCGCCCATCACAAATGGATGCATCACGACTCGTTCTTGCATGAGCAGGTAAATGAGCGTGTCGTCTGCTGCGTTGATATGGTCAACCCATACCGATGTATCAACTAGGATCACTCCGCCTCCTGGCGGCGGCGTGGACCGGCTTCAAACCCTGGCTGAGCTCCCCCGAGGTTCGCCATGCGTCGCGCGGCCTCGCGTTGGACCAAAGCTTGAAGCGCTAAGCGAACAAGCGCCGTCTTTTCTTCGAGTCCCGTGTATTCCTGAGCCTTCTTGATCAAATCGTCATCAAGGTTGATAGTGGTTCGCATGGCAGCCCTCTCGTTAGGCATCAATTGTAGCATCATATGATGCGGATTAGAGATGCATATAGGCCATGTTTAGCGCCATCCGGCCACAAACGAAACGCGCATGGTACGGTTCGCCAGTACGTAATAGCTGCATACTGCTTTCAATGTTGACCGCTAGCGTCCGAAGCAATGGGAACGCCTTTGGGCGCGGCGGTCACCGGCGCGAGAATATTGTTTCAGATGCCTTGTTTCGACCCAGCCGACGCCGACAATCGACCAGCAAGATACGGAGCGCGGCGGTCACATGCAGCCACTAACATTCCTCCGACACGTACAGGAGGCTTATCATGTCTTATCGCATCCGAGGTCTCGATCCCGCACCGTTCCTACCTCTCTATGCGCTCTCCGACGAAGCGCTCGCCTCCAAGGGCGTGAAGCGTTACGTCGCAGACGTCAAACCGGGGTTCCCCGATCGCGTCGAAGTTCGCGACGCAGAGCCAGGAGAGATATTGCTGCTGCTCAACTACGAGCACCAGCCCGCCGCGACGCCTTATCGCGCCAGCCATGCCATTTTCGTGCGTCAGGGATCCGAGAGAGCGTATGACAGCGTCGACATCATCCCGGAGGCGTTAAAAGTGCGCCCGATCTCGCTGCGGGCTTTCAATGAGGCTGGGGAAATGATCGATGCAGACCTGGTCGACGGCACCGACCTGGAGCAGTTGATCGAGCGGTTCTTCAGCAATACGGAGACGGCTTATCTTCACGCGCATTACGCAAAACGCGGATGCTACGCTGCCCGCATCGATCGCGTCTAAGCGCCCCGGCGCTTTATGAAGCGCTATTCCGTCTCGCACTCGACATGCGACGCAAGCGGGAGGGGACGCGATCACCTGCGCCCGTCGGCATCGGCCGCAACCTTGCTCGCGCGCGTTCAATCCACACGGCCGGCCGATTGACAGGTCATTACGCGGTCACGTGTTACGACGCGTCGACGCGCTCCAAATCCAGCAACAAGCGTTTGCGGTCCAGGCCCCAGCGATAGCCTCCAAGG
>CAWUJR010000178.1:0-7367 GCA_963922375.1 uncultured Robbsia sp. | reverse complement strand
TCCGCCTGACAGCATCGACACACTGTGAGGGCACGCAGCCGCAGTGGCAGCGGCGACCGCACGGTCCGGGGCCGCTGCGGTGTCAGCCGTTTCAAGCGATACGCTATGCACATCGCTCGGTGAAAACGCGAGCGATACGTGTCCGACGATCCGCACACAATCGTCCTCGATATCGTCCGTCCCGATCCAGTCGTGACGACCGTCTGCCATGTGACGGTTTCGCAAGCACACGTGATCATGCGCGTATCGCTCGATGAGACTGAGTGCCTGAAATACATTGAATCCATGTGGCCAACGCATCAGTCGGTCTATCACAGCAGCGGCTGTCGGCCGCTCATCGCGTCCCATTGCCTCCATACCTCTCCCTCCTTGACGACCGCTACGCGCACAAATGAATTGATGGATGTGTATATCGCGAAGAAACGCGACAATACGGCCGCCAGCATCAGCGGCGAGCTGCCGACAAATGCCGTCTCGTCAAACTCCAGCGTGAGGCGGGTGCCGCGACAATAGCCGCGCCAGCCATCAGTCCCGACGTGTGCGGTCGCACCGCTCGACTTCAGCGATCGCACGCCCTGGATCTGCTGACGATCCCGCTCGCCGTCGGTGGCGAACAACGTGAGCAATGCCTGAAGCCGCTTCACCCCAGCGTCGTTGGCATCGTGCGGCCCTTCACTCAACAGCGACCGATAACTCAACGACAGCAACGACACCAATCGCCATAAGGTGTCACTGCCCAGCGGCGGACTATGCGCCGCACTGGGCTCGTATAAACACGCGACCCGCACGTTTTGCGAGATCGCCTCGACGGTCATCTTCGCTCCCCGGGGGAGCTGCTCCGCGAGCCGGCGGTTGGTACACAGCAAGTTCGCGTAAACAACGGGCTGAGCGGGTGGCCGCCTTGCCTGCGCCGCATCCACGAAACCGATATGCATCTCCGTGCCCGATATGCCCGGCTGACGACAATGTTCGCGACGCGCGTACCACCGCACGGTCGCATCGCACGGCGCGGCAGGATCGTTTGGTGATGGGGCCTGTGCGTCGTTGCCGGCACCGGCGCCGGCGAAGCTCTTTATCATCACGGATCGGTCCATTGCCGGATCACTTGCAATCACCGATTCGATCGCGTAAATCTCCGTGGTTGCAGCACGCTGCAGATCCGCGATCAACGGATATTCATAGTGACGATGATCGATGCGAACCGGCTCGCTGCTACGTGAGAAGAGATTGACCGCCGGCACGCAACCCAGCCGAAAATGCTTTGCGTTCAATACCGGCAGGTGACGCGGCGGATTGATCGGCAACAATCGGACCTCCGCCTGTGTTCCGCGCCCTAGCGCGCCCTTCGGCAGCATCAAATCGAAGAAGTGAAACTTGCGCGGAAAGGCAAAGTACTCTTGCAGCAGCAAATAAGGCAGATAGCTGTGGTCAGGCGGCGACAGCACCGTTTGATCGTCGTCGTATCCCACTTCGCACCATGCATCCGGCTTTAGCCGCCGCATCTGCCCGTTTTCGTCTCGAATGTCGATTGCCGCCATTGCACCCGCCAGCCACTCGTAAAGCGGCATGGTTTCCATCCAGTCACCCTGCAGATGGATCCGCAGCCGATCGATCTCCAATTCGCCAAAGTCCACCCCATCCAGTGCGGTGAGGGAAAGCCACACGCTCCCGTCGCCCGGCAAGCGACAATCGGTGATCTGCATCGGCCACAATGTCAGCTCCCACGCAGTTCGGAACCGGCACGTGTCGTTGTCCACCGTCTTCGCCGACACGCTGGTGTGACGCGGCACCCGATAGCCGGCCGTCACCTTGCCTTCGCGGTGATCCAGCGTGAGTTCCACGATCGTCATCGACGGCAATGGCTGAACCAGTGAAGGGCAAACATTCTCCAGCAACGACGCAGCCAGTTCCGGAAAGCTTTCATCGAGATCACGATGCACCCGTGCGGCCAAGAACGCTGTCGATTCGATCAGCCGCTCGGTATGTGGGTCCAGCGATTCCGTGCCGTGCAACGCAAGGCCTGCGGCCACTTTGGGATAGCGGCTGGCGAACGCCGCGCCCTGCTTCCGCAGATAAGAAAGTTCTCTTTTGTAATACTGGAGAATATCGTCCGATGCGGCATCATTCATCACGTTTCTCCTTCGGCATGCGTGAGGCCATGACGGACCGCGGGCATCGCCTGTTCGCTGTCTGGCCCGCGGGGACTCGGAGGGCTCGCGGCGCTTCTTACCTGCGCACCTACCGAGCGAATCCGCCTATTTCATTCCACAGGTCGCTCTCGTCGATGACGGTCGGTCCGTTCGACGTCCAACAACAGGATGGGCCGGGGGTCATCACAAATGTTGCTCTCTCCATGATGGGTTTCATCCGCATCGTGCCGCTGATCCGCACCCAGGCAACCGCATCGTCGATACCACCCTGCTCACTCGACGGTTTCCCAATCACCTGAACGCTCACATCGATCAAGCGCGGCTCAAACACCGAAATCGCATGACAGATCACGTTCGCCAACCGCTGACGATCCGCCGTCGATCGCATCGACACAGCACCGGTATCGGGGATCCCATAATCAACGACACCGTCTTTACTGAGACAGAACGTATCGAATGTCTGTCTGGAGCGAGAACTCAACAGTCGCGCCAATTCGGTGCCGATCGAGCGCCGCAACGACGCGGAGCCGAATAACAACGATGACGTGCTCGCAGCGGTGCGGTCTGCAGCGCTAAGTCGATCGAACAACGGACAGGGCGACCCACGCGCAGGTTCTAACATGAGAGACCCTCGAAACAGTGAGAAACTGAACGACGATGAAGCGGACAATCAAATCGCCTTGTTCTCGGCGAGGCTCCATCCGAACGTCGATGTTCCTTTCTTGGTCGAGTCGTCGTTCTGCTGGGTGAACTCAGTCGTGATGGCGGTGTAATTGATTGACAAGCTGTCCATCGCCCCGCCTCCCCCTCCCGAGGTACTGATCGTTGAGATCATCGCGTTCTTCAAAACGTATTTCACCAGCAGCATGAATTTTCCGTCCTGCGTTCGCCCAGTGCTTAACGTCGCGTCGCCCAATTTCGTTCCCGCCGCGCAGGCAGCAAAGAACGCAGGGGTCGATACATCGGTCATTTTCGAGATCGATATCTCGCTGAACGATGGCCGTCCTAGCGTGCGCTCCGTGTTCGCGATATCCATCCCCATCGGCAGCGACATGCCGTGAGAGAAAGATTCCACGATCACCTTTCCCTCATATCCTTCCAGCGTCGAATTTCCGGAAATACTGTCGATCGAAAGCAAGATGGTATCCATAGCACTCCTTATTTATGTAAAAATAAAACAACGTTTATTTTTCCTGTCTTCGACTTAGGCATCTGCACGATCAGTCGATCGGCAGCGCGCTCGCGATGACAGATCCCACTGAGCCCCCTAGCGTCATCCCACCGCTGTCGGCAATTCCGCTACCAATCTGATCGAGGCACTGAGCTCCTCCATTTGAAAATGTGGTTTGAGAAAACAGGTTGCCCGGAACGCACCTGGCTTACCCGGCACTTCGGTCACATCGATACGCGCTTCGCTCAATGGGAAGCGCGCCTTCGCGGACTGAGGGGCAGCCTTGTTGACAAGAACGTAATCGGCGATCCAGTTATTAAGATAGGCTTCGATCGCCTCTCGCGTCTGGAAGCTGCCCACTTTGTCGCGCATGATGACCTTGATGTAATGCGCAAAGCGCGATGCGGCCATGACATATGGGAGCCGCGCGGACAGCTGCGCATTCGCATTGGCTGCGTCCTTGTTATAGGTCTTCGGTTTATGGGTCGTCTGGCCGCCGAAAAATGTCGCCGTGTTCGATCCCTTCGCGCTGACAATGGCGATGAAGCCCAGATCGTTCAACTCTTTCTCACGGCGATCGGTGATCATGACTTCGGTCGGGCACTTCAGCGCAACATCCCCCTCATCGGTCTTGAACGCATGCGCGACGAGACCCTCGACCTTGCCCCCACCTTCGACCCCGCGAATGGCCGTCGTCCAGCTATAGAGCGCAAACGACGCCGTGATGCGTAACCCGAGCTGATAGGCTGAATTAGCCCACAAGTATTTGGCGTGGTTGCTGCCATCGACATCCTCTTCGAATGTGAAGCTCTCCACCGGTACCGTGCGCGAGCCATAAGGCAAGCGCGCCGCATAGCGAGGCAGAACGAGCGAGACGTACCGCGAGTCCTCGCTTTCGCGAAAGCCACGCCAGCTCGCCAACTCTGCACTCTCGAAGATCTTCGACAGGTCACGTGGCACGCCCAACTCGGTGAATTCACGCATATCGAAAAGGGCCGGTGCCGCTGCACTGATGAAGGGTGCATGTGCCGCCGCTGCGACCTTCGACAAACCGTCCAGCAATGCGACGTCCTGCGGATGGCGACCAAATGTGTAATCGCCGATCAGTAGCGAAAAGGGCGAGCCGCCAAAGGTGCCATATTCTTCCTCGTAGAGCTTCTTGAACAGCGCGCTCATATCGTAATCGACTGCCGATTCCAGGTCCTTCAACAGCTCCTTTTTGGAGACATTCAACAATTTCAATAGCAACCTGTTGCTCGTCTCGGTGCCCGACACCATGTCGGACAGCCCGCGCCAAGCCCCTTCCAACGCCTGGAAATCCGGATGGTGCATGATGACGTTCAACTGATCGGTCAATAAGGTATCGATATCCGCAATGCGTTGGTGAATCATCGTCACGACGCTCTCATCGGGGCGGGCGTGCATGCCTTCATCGAGTATTTGCTCAGCGAGCTGGCCGATCAGCTTTTTGGCGTAAGGCGTCTGCGACGGCTCCACGGCCATGCCGCCTTGTTGTACGATACGATCGAGCAGATCGCCGGATCCGGCCGTATGCTCGTCGGGCGCTAGTAACTGCGTCGTGGTCGTTTCAGCAACTGGCGCGTCCATGTCCTCTCCTTGCGTGGTGTTCGAATGCATTGTTAGCGCAGCAACCGAGCCTTCATTGCGCTCGAAAAGGATTAAGGGGCATCCCGATTCACCGTCGCGCGCTCGCTGTCGGATCCGTTCTGCGCCTCCCGTCCAGCGTCGAGCTGTTGTGCTTGATGCTGCAGCGCTCGCAGCGAATCTGGCTCAGACACCACCTGCACCAACAACGCATCGAGCTCGTCGTTGCCATCAAGTTTGGCGAGCAGATCGCGTAGTTGCTGCCGCGCCGCGAGCAATCGCGCCAGACGAGGCACCTGACGAACCAGCGCATCCGGATGAAAATCCGCCATGTTTGAAAACCGCAGTTCGACCGACACATCGCCATTGCCCATGATCGTGTCCGGCACCGACAATTGCAGCCGCGGCTGGATTTTTGCCATGACATCGTTGAAGTTGTCCCGGTCGATTTCTGTCAACCGACGCGCTTTCAACTTGGGCAACGGCGCGGCGGGATGACCGGACAAATCGGCCAGAATGCCCACTACCATCGGTAGTTCACGTTTCTCGACCGCTTCGCCCAACTCGACGTCGTAAGTGATTTGCACGCGCGGTGGGCGGTTGCGCCCGACCCATTTCTGCAAGCTACTGGACATGCGTTCCTCCGCTGTTAGCCGACTCTGGCAATCGCTTCGTGCGACATTCGAGCGATGCCTTTCACGCCCTCCGAGCGCCGATACCATGCCGGTCTTCGGCATTACCGACGTCATCATCGGTTGCGCTGGGAATGATTCAATAAAAAACCAACTATTTCTTAATCCATCGATTATTCAAGATAATCACCGATGGCACTCCGCACTTCATCCACTTCATCAGATTTTCGCAGACGCTAGTGCACTATTTCATTGCCCGTAATCGGCTCCGCACGCGGCAAAGCCCGTCGAAGCCCCAAGCATCTTCGGGATATCGGAACGATGATAAAATACAATGAAATCAATGACTAATACACGATGATAGAACGCTTGGCTCTCAGCACGCCTGTGTGCAGCAGCACGTCTCTACCGATCACGCTTGAGCGAAAATATAATCCAATAAACGAGACAAATGCTGGTTTACTTTTCCTTTTAGGAAAGGTCTTATTCTGAGATTACTTTATTTTATTTCTCGAAAATCAGAAATCCATAAAGCTATTTGTGGCTGGCAGCGATCGCCCCGGGCGTATGTTATTTTCTTTCTTTTACCGCGTCGGCGATGGCGATGACTGCGAAAGCGCTGACCACTCCCACGAGGGCGCCGGCCAACATATCGCCGACAAAGTGATAATTGGCCCCATACAGCCCAAGTACTTCGATGAAGAACGCCGCGACATACGCGAGCCGAAAACGCGGATGAGCTAACCACAAAACGGTGAGCGTCGCCGTGATGAGGGCCGTATGACCGGACGGAAAAGCGCCCCATCCGGCACCGCCGTGAAATGGCCAAAACCCGAACACTCGGTTTTGGATCCATGAGGGGTTGTGGTCCACGAAGGTGTCTGGCCACGTACGACCGAATAGGTACTTGAGTATGGTTCTCACCTCGGACGCTGTGAGTGTCGCCAATGCCGCGAGCGATAGCGTATGGCCAGCGCCGCAAACGTGTCGACATCCGGCTATTCTCGCGATGCCGACGAAGATCAGCGTTACAACGGATAAGGGAACGAGCGGCTCCGACAACCGCGACATCAGGATCGCGATTGCGGGTCGTTGCATATGCTGATGCGACCACGTCGCTGCGGCCCGATCCACATAGGCGATGCTCAACAGGGTGAGTAGGATCCAGGCGCCGACGATCAACACGCCACGCCGGCTAAGCATGCGTCGCACGATGCCCTGACAAACAGAGGGTAAAGATGGGAAAGACGCGCAGGAAGAAGCCGAGGATGAAGCAGATGACGAGCGTTCCGTCGACATGGTGTTTGGTCTTTTTGTGGCGGGAATCCGATCAGTATGCCGGTAGGATGCGTCGGTTTAGTGACGGGGTACCGACCAGTGTGTCGGTGGAGGGGCTCGGCAAGCGAGTCGGCCATCGTCGACAGATCCCTCGGCGTCATCCTGCGGCAGCAATTCGCAGCGGCTGCTGCGTATTTTCTTTGCTGTAAACGCCAAGAACCCCGCCTTTTTGGGGCGGGGTTCTTGGTTTGTAGCATAGGGAGCCTGACGATTACCTACTTTCACACGGGAATCCGCACTATCATTGGCGTGGAGTCGTTTCACGGTCCTGTTCGGGATGGGAAGGGGTGGGACCGACTCGCTATGGTCATCAGGCTAAGGGGGTTGCCGGTGTGCGCGAGGCGCACACGGGCGAATCTGGAGAAGTTCAATTATGGGGTTGTGCTTGTATCGCACAGAACCGCTACTTCACTATTCCTCTCACGTATGCTGTCGGATGAGACAGTCTTAAAACGTACTGGTTATAGGATC
>CAWUJR010000177.1:0-7392 GCA_963922375.1 uncultured Robbsia sp. | reverse complement strand
AGACCGTCGGCATTGCCAAGCAGTGTGCGCCGTGCGGCGGACAGGTCGCGGCGACCGCCATCGCTTGCGAGCAGATCGATCAACAACGCCTTCGAGCGATCCGCGTCTTCATAGGTGCTGTCAAGACCGACGCGACGACCGGCGGTGTCTTCCCGGACATCCTCGTCCTGCGCGGCGCGTGCGCGCTGCACTTCGTTGCCACGCGCAGTGTGCTCCCGAACCGCCAGATCGTCCTGCTGCATATGCTGCCAGATCTCGCGCCGTACGGACCAGGCGAGATCGATATGACCGGCCATTTCCAGCGCGTCCGCATACACCAGCAGCCACAGCGGATCGCGCGACATCGATGCGGCCTGCAGGCGCAGGAACCGCAATGCCGCCTCCGGTTGATTCACGCGCATATTGGCTGCCGCAAGCGGGCCCCATAATGCCGGTGGCGCTTCCCCACCCCCCGCCCATGGCGCGAGTGCCGCACGGATCTGCTGGTCGCTGCCGTAGTCGACCAACGCCCACAACAACGCACCTTGCAGATCGATCGGCGCACCGGGGAGCCGAACGGCCCGCTGCAGATCCTGCAGCGCCTTTGCCGGTTGCTCGGAGCGACGATAGTACTCGGCACGTACGCGCAGGAACGCGGGGTCGTTTTCCTGACTGGCGAGTTGCGCGGGCGTCATGCTCTTCAGCAACGCCTCGACGCGGTCGTTGGCGCGCGCGTCCGTGTAGTAATGGATCGCCTGCTGTAACGCCAGCGGAGCATGGTCGCGTTGATATTCCGCTTCGGCAGTACGTCCCGCATCGATCGGGTAGCCGTTGTAGAAGAACGTCATGGCCGCGAGATCTTCCGGCGCTTCCTGCCCGCTCGCGAGCAAATGACGATACGCATCGTTGGCGATGTCGTCACGTTGCAGCAAACGCGCGAGCTGCGCGACATTACGCCAGAACTCGACATCGTTCGGCGCAGCGGCGCTGCGCGCGGCAATCAAAATATTCAGCGCGTCCCCCTGATGGTCATGACGGAATAGCATCGATGCGGTGCGCAACGCATACGACGTGTTGTCCGGATGTGCCTGATTCAAGCGGCGATAATAGGCCAACGCTTCATCATCGTTGCCGGCGCGTTCCGCGAGCGTGCCGATACGCAGTTCGATGTCGGCGGCTTCGCCGCCCTTGTCGCGGGTTTTCAAGAAAGCGATCGCGTCGTCCGGACGGCCCAGGCGTTCGAACGTGGCGGTCACCGCGTCGACGAGTTTCAAGTCGCCGGGCGTGCTGTTCGACTTTTGGATCAAGGCGGCCAAATAAGCGTTGTCGTCGTTCAGCATCGGTGCGATGCGCAACACGTTCTGCCAGCCGACCGGATCCTGCGACAGCTGCGCGTAGGTAAGCCACATCTTCAGCGCGAGCGGCGGCGCTTTGTTCCACTCCGCCACCTGCGCCAGACGCTTTGCCCAAACAGCAGAACGTGGGTCCTTGGCGACCTCTTCGGACGCGAGACGCTGCGCGCTGGCCAGGTCGTTGGATTCGAGGAACGATTGGTACAACAGCGCTTTGACGTCTTGTCCTCCGACGTCACCCGCGGTGTTCGACGAAGCGACGACGGGTGAGGCAGCCGCTACCACCGCGGCGGCGGCATCCGTGTCGGCAGCGCTGGATTGACGACTGGTCGCCAGACTGTCTGCAACGCGGATCAGACGGACGCCGTTGTCATGCGCCGCCTCTTCGCCACCATCGCGATAGGCCGCGTTGTGGACACGTGTCCGATCTGTTGGCGCACCGCCATCCATGAAGGTGAACGTCGAAGGATTCCAGAAACGGGACGCCAAATACTTGATCCGGCGTGGCGACGCGGCCATGCGGGATGCTTTCGGATAGACGCGCCTGTAAGCCTGCGACGCCCGAGACCCTTGCCGGGCAGGCCGCTCGGTCGCCGAATAACGCGCCAGCACCACGCTCGTGCGATGCGTCGGATCGTCGGGCGTCGCCTGTGCATAACCGGCAATCGCCTTCGCATAACGATCGACGCGCGCCGGCTGATGCGCCGCGCGCGCCAGATTCAGCAACACCAGCAGCGTGGCGCGGTCGTGAATCAGCGCACCGGCATGCTGGTCGGCAGCCGTCAGCGCATCGTTGAGTAGATTGCCGGACTGAAGCGCGCGCAGGCCGGCGATGAAGAACCGGCGCTGGTTGTCGATGCCATGTGCTTGCGATTGGAGCTGGAACCACGCATTCGCTGCAGCACGATAGTCTCCCGCATAGATCGCAAACCGCGCCACCTGCTCGTTCCAATACACCTGATGAGCAGTGTCCTGCACGGCCAGCCGCGCATAAAACTGCGCGGCGATCTGCTGCGAATTGACCGCCAGCGCGTCATCGGCGAGCATTTTAAGATCGGCGATCGACCAATCCAGCGCCACCGATTGCTCAAGCTGTTCACGCGCCAGCGCCAACATCTTCTCGCGATCCGGATCGCTCTCTTTCAATGCGAAGGCGGCGCGGGTGTTCACACCCAACCGTAACAGCAATGCCGTCTTGCGCATGCTGTTGTCGCCGAGCGCCGCCATACGATCGGCGAGACGCAACGCGTCGGCGCTACGGCCAAGCCGTACATATTGCGAGCCGAGAATCGTCAGCAGATCGGTGTCGTCGGGGGCGACACGAAGCCAGGCTTCCAGATAAGCGACGCTGACGTCGCTCGGTGTCTCACTCGCGAGCAGGCGACTGCGCAGACCGCCGCGCGGATACGCAGCGTACAACGCCAACAGCACCACGGCCGACATCACATAGACCAGCCAGGTGGGAGCAATACTCGAACGTCTAGCGACCACAGGTGAGCTCGACAGATTGGAAGTTCATCTGCTGCTCGACGGAAGCAGGCGTATCGAAACGAAGCATCTCGCCGTCGCGTCGGGCGATAACGGCGTGGCCGTTGACCGTGACGCGGCAGCTTTGCGCATTCGCGAATTTCACAAAAGGCTGGTAGTGACCGGCAAACTCGAACCGCATGCCGGTCGCGGTACGGGAAAACTGTCGCACGACGCCGTCGGCCTCAGCAATATACGGCGTTTTTCCGGCATCGCTTCCATTGGCGTTCGCGTCAAGTGCGAAACGGGCGGTGCCGTCGGCAATATGGATATAAGTGCCATCCGGGCCGTGCGAGAACCCCGTGACGCCGTTACCTTGCGTCAGCGTCGGCATGCCGTCTTGAGGCCAATGCAGCTCCCGGACCGCACCGTTGCCGCGAACGATCCAGTGAACGTGCGCGGCGCTTCCGGCGGTGCTTTGGCTGGCTCTGTCGGTCGCACGTTCCGTCTCAATCTCACGCGCCACTGCGAACGATCGCCAATCCAACACCTTGCGGATGTATTCGTGCACGTAAATCGGCATCACCGGCTGCTGCAACACGGTCGTGAAGATTTCGTCGAGCGCCCGAAGCGATGCCAGCTTCGTGCCGCTATACATATGGTAGTAAATGTCGATGGGCTTAAAGCGATACGGCGCGTCCGTCATCGCAAATGTTTCAAGCACGCGTGTGAAGCCGTAATACGGCCCCTGCCAGTTGGTCGTATAGACGTTTTCGTCCTGGTTCGGTGCATAGACCTGATACGCGCCCGGCCCCTTGTCGATGCCGATCGGCGCGATGTATGTCCAGGTATTCGCTGAACGCGTGATCATCGTGTCGCCGCCATTCAAGTTATAGACACCGGCCTCATACGCGCGGCGAATGGCGACCGCGGGCGGCCGGCAATTGCCGGACCATTGCAACAGGTCCGCCTTCTTGCCGGAGGGCGCGAGCCTCGAATCGATATATCGAAGCGAACCACTAATCTCGCGATCCAGATAGAAGTGATAGCCGGGGATGTTCAGCGAAAACGCCGCGTCGCCGCCGCCATCGTCGTCTTGTGTGCCCGATTTCGGATCCACGTCCTGCCAGATAAACGGATGCGAATAGGTATGGCTGCCGATTTCGACGTTCGGCAGCGCGAACATCGCGCGCGCGATCTGCTCCAACCGCGGGGAAATCGCCGGATGCAAGCCTTGCGGGCCGACTTCGCCTTCGATCACGGACAGCGCCATCGGCACCGGATAACGGCTGAAGATCCGGTCGTACAGCGCCTGGCCCGAATAGTCCGCCCCAGGAAACTCAGCGCGAGACGCAAAACCGTCCCCATCGACATGGCTCATCAACAGCCGGCGGCCGTTTTCCGTCGTGACACTCGGCGACGGCAAGGCCGGTAACTGCAATGCGGCCTTAAGGAAATCAAGCGGCTGGATCGCCCAGCGCTTTTGCTCGATCCCGTCGACCCAGACGACCGTATAGGGCGTCATCGCATACCCCCCCCAGGGCGTGATGGCGACCTCGTCGACGAGTGTTCCATTGGCCGACAACGTCAACAGCGCGCGGCTATGGCTGCCCACGCGAAAAGCCTGTATATCGCGGGCATCCGGTTTGGGGTCGATCTCGAAACCCACCATCGGATCGCGTATCACCTCGGTGATCGGTGCCGACAACGGTTCGGCGACCGGCTGCATGTCGAGCGCGCTCCCGGCGGCAACCGCCGCATCGAAACCGAAATGACCGAAGAACGCGACCGGGATGTGTTCGCCGATGCGCGCAGCCACCCATGACTGCCACGCCAACTCGTTCGGGACCGTATCGCCTTCGAGCCAGACCACCACGCCGGCGTATCGGTCGGGCGAGATATCGTCCGGCAACGTGTTCATGTCCGCGTATTGGACGTCGTATCCGAGATAATTCAACGGCATGGCCACATTGCGCACGCCGGGACTGATATCCAGCGTATCCATCGTGCCAGCGTCTTGGATGATCAGCACTTTGCGGGGCAGCACTTCGATCCTGCCGATGCCGACGATATCCTCGGCCGGACGCGTGACATACGGTGTCACACCATCGGCGACGACCTTCGCAGCCGTATCACGCGCGCATTGACGGTCTGCCGATGCGCAAAATTCTTCCGAGATGACCGGCACGCCGGTCTGCGCAGTGAAAGCACGAGCGGCGGATGCGCGCTGCATACGCAGCGCGTCCGGCACCGGCGATAGCGACGCTTGATCGTTGCTCGAGCCGGCAGGGCTAGCCGCGGTCAAACCTTGAATCAGCGCATCGCCGACCACCGCATACAGAGAGGCCGCGTAAGGGGCGGCGTTTTGCAATGCCGCTGCACCGCCGATAATGAGACGCGCGTCTGGATGCAATACGTGAATACGATCAGTGGCAGCAATCGCATACGACGTATCGAGCAAAAAGCCCCGATAGCCTTTCTGCCAAAGCGGCTCGATCACGTTCGCGACAAACGCGTCGGTGGAAGCATTGGCCCCGCCTGCTCCCCCCTGCCCGCGCGTCCGGGCGATCCAGAGGGTATGCGCCAGTGGATGCGCGAGCGGATCGAAGCCTGTCGTTGGATCGAGCACGACCGCATCGAACGCTTGCAACGCATCGACGGGCGGCGGATGGCCGGAGAAAAAGGCAATATTCGGCGCATCTTCCGATGCAGGGCCAGCGCCGAAGGTGGCGTGGTTTGTGCCGACGCGCGAGATGGACGTCACGCTCGGCGTCGAATCGGGCACGCCGTTGCCGAGGGCTGCCGCATTCTGCGCGACGACAAAAGCGCCCGGCGACGCGGCACTGGCAGCGTCAGACTGCGCAAAAGCCGTCGCTGACGTGATCGTCAAGATAAGCATCGCGAGCACCGTGAGCGACGGTGAGACCGTCGTCCCGTTTCGGGATGGACGCCGCTGGACGGCTCTGTATCGAGAGACACGACCGTTCGAGGTCGCGACGTCGCGGTTTCGCGCTACGGCAACAGCCATTCTGTTCTTCGTCCGAGGAGGAACGTTGTCGCAAAAGTCCGCGCCCGAGGGCATTTATTTTGCGCCCGCTTCAGCACCCACGCCGAGCCAATGATCCGCGTGCGGCTGTCAGCACCATCGGATCGTTCGACTCGTCCGCTACCTAGGTTACGCCGATAACAAACCTACCACTCGGCACGCCGTTTACCTGAGGCAGCCGACAGTGTCAATCGGCGGACAATAACATACGATTACCATCCCCTCAACCGTACGCACGAGTACATACCGCAGCCACCAAGTCGGCGTCGTAATTCTTCCACATTGAACGCGAAGGGGCTTTATTGCGATAGTCAACCTCGGCAGTTACGCGTAGGCAACTGCCGAGACCGTCCAAAATGAGACGGGTAGCGCGCGCTGACAGTACGTACCATCAGCGCGCGTTACAACTGTTCAACGACGGCAATCGGCGGACCAATTGGCGGTGGCGGTCGATGACGGCGGCCGAGGATGGCCGCCGAAGGCAACGCGGCCTTACAACGCTTCCGGCGTCAGCTTCTTTTCAAGATGCGCCTCGATTTGCTCGAGCGATTTGCCTTTGGTTTCGGGTACCCAGAGTGCGACGAACAGCAGCGACATCACGTTCAGCACGGCAAATGCAAAGAACGTCAGACTACCCAGTCCCGCCAGCGCCATCGGGAAAAGAAATGCCACCAATGCATTGAAAATCCACTGGCATGCCACGGCTGCGCCCGTCACCTTCCCGCGCACCTTCATTGGGAACAGCTCGGACATCAGCAGCCAATAGACGGGCGAGATCATCATCTGCATGAAGAGCAGGAAAAGCATGATGCAGCCCAACGCCACATAGCTGCGCAGCAGCGATTCAGGCATCCATTGCATCACGATGCCGAGCAGGATCTGCATCAAAATCACGAACGACAAACCGGTCATCAGCATCGGCCGGCGACCCACACGTCCGATCAACCAGATACCGATGAAAGTGGCCAGCACCGCGATCACGCCGTTGCCGATCGTCGCGGTCAACGCCGCATTGGTCCCTAAGCCGGTCGAGCGCAGAATCGTCGGGGTGAAGTACATGAACGCGTTGACGCCGGTGCACTGAATCACGAAGCCTAGTCCGATACCGATCAGCAACAATTTGCGAATCCAGGGTTCGGCAAAGACGCCGGACCAGCCCAGCTGCTCCCGTTCCTCGTCGTTCTGCTTCTCGATTTCCGCCATTTCCTTTTCGATCTGCTTGTCGCTGGAACGAATGCGCGACAGCACCGCCCGCGCTTCTTCCATCCGTCCCTTGCTCGCGAGCCAACGTGGAGACGCAGGAACGAAGAACAGGCCGATGAACAACAGGATCGACGGCACGGCGGCAATTGCAAGCATGTAACGCCAGATGCCGGGTGCCTGGGACACATGGGCCAGGATCGCATTGAGTACATACGCAATCAACTGACCGCTGACAATCATCAACTCGTTCTGGCTGACGAGCCTCGCGCGCCGTTTCGGGCCGGCCATCTCGGCGATGAACATCGGCACCGTCGACGACGCGCCGCCAACAGCAATGCCCAGAAC
>CAWUJR010000176.1:0-7407 GCA_963922375.1 uncultured Robbsia sp. | reverse complement strand
GACGCGCGATCTGCCGACCGCGCGCCAAAGCGCCGGACGGACGGCGGCGAACTGGCTTTCTGGCTAGGGGGCTGGCGGGCGGCGTGCGTGCTAACATCGCGTCTCTCCATCCTTCCTCTCCCTTCTCGAGACTTTTCCGATGTCAGGATTGAACGCCGCACAGCGTGAAGCGGTGCACTATCTCGACGGTCCCTGCCTGGTGCTTGCCGGGGCCGGCAGCGGCAAGACGCGGGTCATTACCCAGAAGATTGCCTATCTGATCGAGCAGCGCGGCTTCGAGCCGAAGCACATTGCCGCCGTCACCTTTACCAATAAGGCCGCAGCAGAAATGCGCGAACGGATCGGCGCGCTGCTGGAAGGCAAGACGCTCAGCGCGCCGGGCAAGGAAGGGCGCAAGGTGCCGGTCAACCAATTGACCGTCTGTACCTTTCACTCGCTGGGCGTGCAGATCCTGCGTCAGGAAGCCGAGCATCTGGGATTGAAGCCGCAGTTCTCGATCATGGACTCCGACGACTGCTTCTCGATGATCCAGGAACAGGTGGGATCGACCGACAAGGGGATGATCCGCAAGATCCAGAACACGATATCGTTGTGGAAGAACGCGATGCTCACCCCGGACCAGGCCGCGGCAGCGGCCGAGGACGTGGATCAGCATCAGGCCGCCATCGTGTATCGGAATTATGTAGCGACGCTGCACGCCTATCAGGCCGTCGATTTCGATGACCTGATCCGCTTGCCGGCAGAACTGTTCGCGCGTAACGATCAGGTGCGGGAGAAATGGCAGAACCGTCTGCGGTATCTGCTGATCGACGAATATCAGGACACGAATGCGTGTCAGTATCAGCTCGTCAAACTGATTGCCGGGCCACGCGCCGCATTCACCGCCGTGGGCGACGATGACCAGGCGATCTATGGCTGGCGCGGCGCGACGATCGAGAATCTGGCGTTGTTGCAGGTCGATTTTCCGAAGCTGCACGTGATCAAGCTCGAGCAGAACTATCGCTCGACCGTCCGGATTCTGACCGCCGCGAACAACGTCATCTCGAACAACCCGAAGCTCTTCGAGAAAAAGCTCTGGAGCGAGCACGGCATGGGCGACACGCCCACCGTCACCGGTGCGAACGACGAAGAGCACGAAGCCGAATCGGTCGTGTTCCGTCTGTCAGCGCATAAATTCGAGCGCCGCGCGAACTTTCGCGACTACGCGATCCTATATCGCGGCAATTTTCAGGCGCGGATCTTCGAGCAGATTCTGCGGCGCGAACGGATTCCGTATGTATTGTCCGGCGGCCAGTCGTTCTTCGACAAAGCCGAGATCAAGGACGTCTGCGCCTATCTGCGTTTGATCGCGAACAGCGACGACGATCCTGCGTTTATCCGCGCCGTCACCACGCCCCGACGCGGCGTCGGCAATGCCACGCTCGAAGTATTGGGCGCGTATGCCGGGCAATCGAAAGTCTCGTTGTTCGAAGCCGTCTACATGGGCGGCATCGAAGCGCGGTTGAGCGATCGGCAATTGGAGCCGTTGCGGGCGTTCTGCGACTTCCTGCAACGACTCACCGATCGCGCCGCGAAAGATCCCGCGAACGTGTTGATCGACGAATTGATGGCGGGCATTCACTACGAAGCCTATCTGTACGACGCATACGATGACCGCGCCGCGCAGAGCAAGTGGCAGAACGTGCTCGAATTCCTCGAGTGGCTCAAGCGTAAAGGCACGAAGGCACCGGTCGAAGGCGAGGAAGCCACCGGCTATGACACCGCCGACGGCCTGGCCGACGAAGGGCGCAATCTACTGAAGCTGATCCAGACGGTCGCACTGATGTCGATGCTCGAAGGCAAGGAGGAGGATCCGGACGCGGTGCGCTTATCGACGGTGCATGCGTCGAAGGGGCTCGAGTATCCGCACGTGTTCCTGGTGGGGTGTGAGGAAGGGATCATGCCGCATCGCGGTTCCGACGACGCCCCGGCCGACGACGCGAGGATCGAGGAAGAGCGCCGCCTGATGTATGTGGCCATCACGCGTGCGCAGCGTAGCCTGCATCTGAGCTGGTGCAAGAAGCGCAAGCGGGCGCGTGAAACGGTGGTCTGCGAGGCATCGCGCTTCATTCCGGAAATGGGCCTGGACGAAGCGCCGCCGCCGACCGCCGAGGAAGCGCCGATGACGCCGAAGGACCGGATGGCGGCGTTGAAGGCGTTGTTGGGCGGGTAGGGCGGCGGTAAGGTGACTCGGGAGGCGGCGGGTAAGGGGCGGGTAAGGTGGCGGGGTGGGGCGAGGACCTTGGCCGACGACAGGCCGGTAGTCCGGCGCTCGGTTTGGCAAGCCTGACCGCGAATTTCCACCGCTGCGCCAAAAACAGGCTATAATGCCCGCTCTTTTCCGTATAGTTGGTACGATACGGAAACGTCAAGCGCAGTATCGCTGCACCTCATTCGCGCCCGTAGCTCAATGGATAGAGTACTGCCCTCCGAAGGCAGGGGTTGCTGGTTCGATCCCAGCCGGGCGCACCAAATAGCATAAGCTTTTCGTCGAAGATGCCCGCGGTCGCTGTGGCGTGACGCTGTAGCTGTCGTGAACGGCACATGCGGTGTGCTTTTCGGCCGCCGATGTCCCAAAGCGTCATCTTCAGCCAAAATAGCCATCGGATTCAGGCAGGCTAAGCCGACACGAGCTTATGCGCCGTCTTCAGCCCAACTGACTGACTCCCCTTCGATCCTTTGTATGCGATTTCCTACGCGCGCATCCACGTTCGGTGCGGTTTCGCTTTCGTTCCCTGTCTCTTACCGCTCGAACTGAGCCCTCTCCAGCCAAAATAATTGGGAATTGGGACAAACTCAGACGAAACACACTCTGTTTGCGACATCTCAGCCAAACAGGAGTGTGCTCCTGGCCCTGTTTCGCTGAGCGTTCGATAGCGTGCTTCCCGGGTCAGTCCGGTGTCTATCGATACCTGGGCCATGCCTTTAGCGCTTACGACTGTGCCCAATGCTTGGGCGACAACCTGCGCGTCATCGCTTTCGAATGCCTCGGTCAAATAGGCTGCGATAGCATCGTCATCTCGCAGGAAGTCCACCGGATCGCAAGGGATGGTTTTGGTGCTCACGATATTTCACTCCTCAATTGGGCTTGCGAACTATTTCGCATATCGACTGTCGCTCTTTTGAGAGCATTGATCTCCACCGCATAAGAAAAGAGTGAGCTGCGATATGCGCACTGGAGGTCGTATCTTATAGATTACGAATTCGCAATTTTCGAGCACATCGGCGCGATCTTAAATCCTCGGTTTTTCTGGCTTTCCGTCGTTGGCGTCAGACGCGAGGCATCCGCTGTCCGCTCGCTTGAGCGACTGGTTGACCCAGAATGCATGTGTGACATAATGAGCATACTGCATTGCCCATATGGAGAATCTCGATATGCCCGCGACTCGTGTAGTGGCAAAGAAGCCTGGGCGCGCTAGAGATCTGGCTTCGCCGCGGCCGTCTATCGGTACGAAAAGCCCAGGCATCTGGCCGGACGACCTGACATGGTTCGTCAAACTGGACCCCATCGCCCAAAGCCGCGAGATTCGCGCAGGCTTGGAGCCCACTATCATCGGTCGCGTTGCCACCGAAGTGATGCACATCAGCGTTCAATCGTTGCTCACTTCGTTGCGAATACCGTCGAGCACGCTTACGCGCAAGCTCTCCGCCAGTGATCGCCTGAGCAGCGGCGAATCCGACCGTGTGTCTCGTGTCCTCCTTGTTCACGCGCATGCGACTGACGTCTTCGAGGACCGTGACGTGGCAGCGCAATGGATGTTGGCACCCCACGCCGAATTGGCGGAAGAAAGCCCAATCGCAATGCTGGATACGCAAATCGGTTATGACCAGGTGCAACGAATTCTCTACCGAATTGAGTTTGGTGTAGGCGTATGAAGCTTTTCCGCTTGGCAAAAGATAAACCCGGCAAGTACAGCGCAAGCGACCTGAGCGGCAACGGTGCCGCAATCGCAAGCGGTCGTTGGAATCCCGTCGGTATGCCTGCGCTGTACACGAGTTTGAACGCATCTACCGCCGTGCTTGAAGTGCGCGTACACGCCAGCGGCTTCATGCCTGCCGCCCATCTCTTCTTGGTGGAGGTCAACATTCCAGACGATCTGGTTGCAACCGCCTACCAGCCGCGTCTACCGGCAGATTGGTGCGATCTTCGTCTTCCAGCATCGACGGTCGACATTGGGCGAAGGTGGTTGTCGGCTGGGAAGGCACTCGCGATGAAAGTGCCATCGGTCGTATGCTTCGCTGATTGGAATCTCATCTTGAATCCGCTGCATCCTGATTTCCACAAAGTAACCGTCACACGCCAAGAGGCTTTCGCACTTGATGCGAGGCTTTTTCGGTAGCGCTTCTCCCTTTTCTCCCTCGTTTTACTCAATCGGCTCGTTACTATGCGGGTCTGGGTATTCACATTTTCTCGTCATCGGCCTCATTTGCGACGGGAACGCCATTCCCATTCGAAAACGCGACGCAGCCGTATCGTGACGGTATTCGTATCCGCGCGGGTTAAGCAGTTAGAGCGGTTGACACGGTGTCGCCTGCCAGTGCAGGGTTCGGCATAAGCCCGCAAAGCCCCGCCAAATAAATCCGCTCCGCAAATTTATTTCAAAAAATTACTAAAGAAATTCCCCGTTAGGCCGCTACTGGTGGAACGAATGCGACGTCTGCGTCAGTCAGACGCGTTCACTCGATACATCAATAAATTTTGCAACACGTAGTTGCGTGGGAACAGAATGTTCAGTAGCGCACGGGGAAGCATCATCGGTGGCAGGGGAAGGGCTTTGAACGGTCAGCGCGCCATGCGGCGATGCCTGCGGTTGTGTGCCGCGTTGTTCGCCGCATCGCACGTATTCGTCGCGTATGCGCAGACCGTCAATCCGCTCGGCGAAGAGGAGCAGCGCCGCCGCACGCAGGAACAGGCGATCGAGCGCGAGCGCACCCTCAAAGCCCCCAACGTCGTCCTGCAACCCACCGAGCGTACAACAAAGGATGACGGCAAGGCGCCGGCCGAAACGCCGTGCTTCACGATCGATCGACTGACGCTGGCAGTGCCACCCGGTCTGAGCGATGTCGTCGAGGCGGCCGGTGCGCGTGCGTTGTTGCCTAATCCGTTGTTCCCCGGCGCATTGATGTTCGCGGCCCACTATCTGCAACGCTATCAGGGACAGTGTATCGGCCGGGAGGGCATCAATCTGATCGTGCATCGGGTGATGACGCTCCTCATCGACAACGGCTATTCGACCACACGCGTCGTGGTCGCGCCGCAGGATCTGTCGACGCACGTGATGTCGCTGCAGTTGATCCCGGGTGTGATCACGGCGATTCGCTTCGCCGATCCGTCGACATACGGCACGTGGCGCAACGCGTTTCCGACAAAGGCAGGCGATCTGCTGAATCTGCGCGATCTCGAGCAGGGACTCGAGCAGATGAAGCGCGTGCCCAATCAGGATGTCGATATGCAGATCGTGCCGGGGGCGTCCACCGGCGAGAGCGATGTGGTGATCACGGTCAAACGCGCGAAGCCCTGGTCGCTCGCGGTAAGTGCCGACGACAGCGGCCTGAGATCGACCGGGCAGTTACAAGGCGGCGCGAGCCTGACCATCGACAATCCGCTCGGTCTGTCCGACCTGTTGAACCTCAGCTATAACCACGATATCGATGGTCATGCGAGTCAATACGGCACACACGGCAGCAGCGGCTATTACTCGATTCCGTGGGGTAACTGGACGTTCACCGGCTCGGCCAGCCAATACGATTATCACCAGCAGATTGCCGGCGCGTTCGCGACGCTGGTATCCAGCGGGAAGTCGAGCAACTTCGATGTGAAGGCGGAATACCAGTTCTATCGCAATCAGGTGCAGAAGAACATGGTGTCGTTCCGCGTCGGCAAGCGCTTCAGCGAAGCATTCATCGATGGGACAGAAATCGGTGTTCAACATCGCGACAACAGCTATGCGGAACTGGGCTGGGAGCACAAGCACTACTTCGGCGCCGCACAATTCGATAGCACGCTCGCCTACAGATGGGGGGTGCCCTGGTTCGGCGCGCAGCCGGATCTGCAGAGCACCGCTGCTTCCGCGCCAACGTACTACTACCACATGGAAACGCTCGATGCGACGTTGAGCGTGCCGTTCGCGATTGCCGGTTTTCCGCTGCGTTATACGGCGACGGTGCGTGCGCAGAATACCCCCGACGCGCTCTATCCGACCGAGTTTTTTTCGATCGGTAGCCGCTATACGGTGCGCGGTTTCGATGGCGACACGATGCTGGCGGCGGAGAAGGGCGTGTTCATGCGCAACGATCTGGCGTTGCCGTTGCCGCGTTTCGGTCAGGCGCTGTACGTGGGCATCGATGGGGGCGAGGTCTTCGGCCCCGAGGCGATCAATCTACTCGGCCGCCGTCTCGTAGGCGCGGTGATCGGCCTGCGCGGCAGTGTGCTGCAGCACGTCAGCTATGACGTCTTCATCGGCGGTCCGTTGTATCAGCCGGCCCGTTTTCCGAATCACTGGCCGGTGGCCGGCTTCAGCGTGAGTTTCCTGTTGTGATTAAGCTTATCGGTCGGTCCCGCTTCCGTGACGTGCACACGGTCGTCGTTCGCTTCTTCGCTGCGTTCATCCATTCCGTCCCTGATACGCTTCGCCGCTTCGGAAAGCAGGTTGCCGCATTCACTGAATTCGCGGCGCTTTGTGCGCTCAGCCTGCAGCCGATCGCCGCCGCTGCGCAAGTGGTTGCGGCATCCGGGTCGGGCAGTCGACCGGTAGTCGGGGTGACGGCGAACGGTCTCCCGATCGTGCAGATTGCGACGCCCAACGCTGCTGGCGTGTCGAACAATGCCTATACCGCGTACAACGTCGGCTCGTCTGGGTTGATCCTGAACAATTCGGCCGTCAATGTGCAAACCCAACTCGGCGGCTATGTGAGCGGGAATGCGAACCTCGCGGCCGGCAGCGCGCATGTGATCCTGAACCAGGTCGTCGGCGGCAACGCGAGTCAGTTGCTGGGTTATACCGAAGTCGCCGGCCAGAAGGCGGAAGTGGTCATCGCGAACCCGGCTGGCATCTACTGCAATGGCTGCGGCTTCATCAACACGACTCGCAGCATTCTGACGACGGGCACGCCGGTCTTCGGCGGCACCGGCAGCCTGGATGCGTTCCATGTGACGGGGGGCCAGATTCAGGTCGGATCGGCCGGCCTGGATGGCAGCGGCGTCGATCAAGTCGATTTGATTGCACGGAGTGTGGCGATCAACGGCAAGGTGTGGGCAGCCCAGTCGCTGAATGTCGTGGCGGGCAACAACGACGTGAGCCATAGCGATCTGAGCGCGCAGTCGCTCGGCGCGGACGGCAACAGCCCGAGCGTCGCAATCGACGTCGC
>CAWUJR010000175.1:0-7410 GCA_963922375.1 uncultured Robbsia sp. | reverse complement strand
CCCGGGCCGGCGCTGCCGGGCGGCGCTCTGCCATGCGACCCTTTGGCGCAGGGCCGCCGCAGCGCAAATAAGTTGCTTACCCAAGCTTTACACACCGCGAGTATTACCGTATATTTCGCCGAAATAGGAATGATTCCTACTACTATTTTCAATATCGAATTCAAATAAGGCTAGAGAGCCAATTCCAATAAGGATTGTGATGTTTTTTCAAAGACGGGTCTTGGCGCGCGCATTGGCATCGATCGGAGTGTGTGGCGTGGCTTCCATGACGTGCGTATCGCATGCCGCCGCCGCTACCGCTACGGCTACTGAAGCGGCGACGCCCGGCAATGCCACATCCGGTGCGTCGGCGACCACCGGTTCCGATGTTTCCGATCAAGCCCTTCCGGTGGTGGCGGTCAAATCGACGGTCGATAGCCCGTTGCAAACGAAAAAACTGGCTTCTTATAAATTCACCGCCCCGCTGCGCGATACGCCCCGTTCGATTACCGTCATCTCGAGCGAGTTGCTCAAACAGACGAATGCCACCAGTTTCGACGACGCATTACGCACGGTGCCGGGAATTACTTTCCTGGGCGGTGACGCTGCGGCAAACCCGTCGGCCGATCGACCGGTCATCCGAGGCTTCGAATCGCGTAACTCGATTTTCGTCGACGGTATGCGCGACGATGGTGTGCAGAATCGCGAGACCTTCGATGTCGAAAACATCAGCGTCATCAAAGGACCGGACTCGGTGTACGCGGGGCGTGGCGCGGTAGGCGGCAGCATCGATATCACCACCAAGACGCCGACTGCCGATAACTTCGACAATGGCAGCATTGGCGTGGGCACCGATGGCTATAAACGCGCGACCATCGATACGAATCACATGATCGGCGATAATACCGCTGTTCGATTGAATTTGATGGGGCATGACGCGAACCAGGCCGGTCGCGTAGATGTGTATAGCAAGCGGTGGGGCGTGGCCCCGTCGGTGGTATTCGGGCTGCATACGCCCACCACGGTGACGCTCAGTTATTACCATCTGAGCACCTACGATATGCCGGACTTCAGTGCGCCGTTCCGTACCACTGGCGGCACGCCTGTGAGCGCGGGGCGCGGCACGTTCTACGGCCTGAACACGCGCGACTACCGTCGCGGTCAGACCGATAGCGGCGAAGTGCGTGTGGAACATACATTCAACGACGATTGGAAAATCAAGAACACCACGTCGGTGGGGCGTTCCACGCTGGATTACATCGGCACGGCACCGCAGTTCCAGACGGCGAACGGCAACACGTTGCTGCTTGAAGCGAAAAGCGGAAAATACGCACTGAACGATGTCGCGAATCAGACGGAGGTCAGCGGTAAATTCTCGGCGTTCGGCTTTCAGAACACGATCACTGGCGGCGTCGAGTTTTCGCATGAAGACGCGGTCTATGAGGGCTACCTCGTGACGGACAGCACCGGCGCGAGCATCCGTACCGGTGGGTCGTGTGCGGTTGCCGGGAACTGCGCCAGTTATGTGGGCGGCTGGAATCCGAACATGCCGTGGACCGGCTCGATCTTACTGAATGGGGATAGAAGCTTCCCGGGCGCCGCCACGCATACGCAAACCAATATCGCGTCCGCTTACTTGTTCGATAACACCAAGCTGAGCGAGCGTTGGTCCGTCAATCTGGGTGCCCGGTTCGACCGATACGATCTGAATGTCACGCAGGCCAACGTGGCGTCGCTGAACAATGTGTCGAACCTGTTCAGCTATCAGGGCGGTCTGGTTTTCAAACCCATCGAGACGATGAGCTTGTACGCGTCGTACGGTACGTCGTCGAATCCGGTGGGCGCAAACGGCGGTTTGGGTGGGGGTACCGATCAAGTCACCGCCGCGAACCAGAATCTGTCGCCGGAGCGCAGCCGGAACATCGAAGTAGGTGCGAAATGGGACGTGCTCGACCAACGGCTGTCGTTGACGTCGGCCCTGTTTCAGACGGAAAAAACGAACGCCCGCGTCAGTGACGGTCTGGGCGGTACGGTCGATGCGGGCGATCAGCGCGTGCGCGGCATCGAACTGGGGGCGGCGGGCAATATCACCAGCAAGTGGTCTGCATCCGCCGGGTATTCGTATCTGGACGCGCTCACGGTCAACGCCGGTGCAGCGAGTGCATCCGCTTCCGGATTACCGATGGTGATGGCGCCGAAGCATAACTTCACGCTGTGGACCACGTACCGCGTGACGCCGAAGTTCACGATCGGCGGCGGTGCGACGCTGTCCACGTTGACGTACGCGAGCGTGACGTCGACGGTTCGTAAATGGACACCGGGCTATGCGAAATTCGATGCGATGATGTCATATAAAATCAACAAGTCGATGGATATCCAGTTGAATATCCAGAACCTGTTCGACAAGAAGTATTTCGCGACCGCCTATCCGATCGACGCGACCTGGGCACCGGGCCGTAGCGCAATGGTAACGATGAACTTCTATCACTAAGGGTCGCGACCTGAGCGTTGCAGGCGCGGGCTAGCTCGCGCCTTGCAACCGATTGATCATGTCGGTGCCGAGATCGAACAAATGCAGCATGAACGGTGCCGCGTTCGGCAAGATCAATTCGAGCACGAGAAAGCCGGTAATCAACGTGATCGCGAAGCCGACCTGATAAATGCCGATTTGCGGTGCGGCGCGGTTCAGGATGCCGAGCGCCAGATTCGCGATCAGCAACGCGACCACGATCGGCAGCGACAACATCAGGCCGGCCCAGAAAATCAAACTGCCCCATTCGGCGAGCATGTGCCAGACCGGTGCTGCGCCAAGCAGTCCCGTATGGCCGGCAACGATCGGCATCGTTTGAAACGTCGAGGCCAGCGTAGCGATCAGTTGCAAGTGGCCGTCCACCGACAAAAAGACCAACGTCGCGATGATTTCCAGAAAGCGCGATAACGCAAGCGTCGAGCCGTCCGAACCGGGGGCGATTAACTGCGCGAAAGACAGACCCATTTGCAAACCGGCGAACTCGCCCGCGCTTTCGACCGCCGCAAACACGACCCGCATGGTCAGGCCGATCGCGCCCCCGATGAGCATTTGCTGGCCCAGCGTCCACAGGCCCTCGCCGCTTCCGACGTTGACCGCCGGGAGCGGGCCCAGCGTAGGCGCCACCAGAACCGAAAGCAACGCAGACAGCGCAATCTTCACGCGAACCGGGATCGCACGCTCGCTCAGTACCGGTGCGGTCATGATCAACGCGGCAAAGCGGGCGAACGGCCAGATGAACATCGCCAGCCAGCTTTCCATTTGCGTCGAGGTGAGCGTCAGCATCGTGCGCCCTTATCCGACCATACCCGGGATGCCGGTGAGAATCTGCCGCATATAGTCCAACATCACGTTCAACATCCAAGGGCCGGCGACGATCAGCGCGACGAACACGGCGATCAGCTTCGGGATGAACGACAGGGTGGACTCGTTGATTTGCGTCGCCGCCTGGAAAAGGCTGACGACCAGTCCGACGACCAGCGCGACCAGCAGCAGCGGGGCGGCCAGCATCAATGCAACTTCCATTGCCTGATGCGCCATCGTCATTACGGTTTCGGGCGTCATGATCGTGCTCAGGTCAGAAAGCTTTGCGCGAGCGAGCCGATCAGCAATTGCCAGCCGTCTACCAACACAAACAGCATCAGCTTGAAAGGCAGCGAGATGGTCGCCGGCGAGACCATCATCATCCCCATCGACATCAACACGCTGGCGACCACCAGATCGATGATCAGGAAGGGAATAAAGATCGTGAAACCGATCTGAAATCCCGTCTTGATTTCACTGGTGGCAAAGGCCGGCAGCAGCAGACGCATCGGCACGTCTTCCGGACCGTTCATCGGCGGTGCCTTCGCGATTTTCGCAAACAGCGCCAGATCCGATTCCCGGGTCTGACGCAGCATGAACTGTTTGAAAGGCGCGGCGCCGCGGTCGAGCGCTTGATCGAACGTAATCTGATTGGCGGAAAACGGCTGATATGCTTCACGATACGCCCGGTCGAGCACCGGCGACATCACGAAGAACGTCACGAACAACGCGAGACCGACCAAAACTTGATTCGGTGGCGTGCTGGCGGTCCCAATCGCCTGGCGCAACAGCGAGAGCACGATGATGATCCGCGTAAAGCTGGTCATCATCAGCAGCATCGCCGGCAGGAACGACAGCATGGTCAGGACCAGCAGCGTTTGCACCGATAGCGAGTAGCTGGTGCTGCCGTTGGGGCCGCTGGCCGTATTCAATGCCGGCAGCGTGGCGGTCGACGTCTGGGCATGCGCGTCAGGGCAGAGCACAAGCAACGCGACCAGCAGCGACAGCAGCAGCAATGCCGCCAGCATACCGAACGAGGGCGAACGCCGCGGTCGGATGGCGCGCTCAGTGTAGAGCGTAGACGACGCGACGGCCCGCAGGCGATGCAGAGGTGACTGACTGGCAAACATCTTGGTCCTTGCTTCTAGTCTTTGCTTCTAGTTTTTGCTTCGCGCGCCGAAGCGCGCCCGCAGTTGGCGGGCTAACGCGGCTTGAAACGACGGCGGCGTCGCGCTCGGGTCCGACGACGGGTTGCCTTGCGGATCGTGTCCGTCGGTACCCACGCCCGTGCCGACCGTGTGAATGTCGCCGGCGGGACGGGCGGGCATCGTGTGCAGACGCCGGACACTTCCCGCCGCGACACCCAGCACCAACCAAGTGTCGCCGACTTCCACGACCACCACGCGCTCCCGGGTACCGAGCGACGAGCTGCCGACCACTTTGATCAGACCGCTATGACGGGTTGGCTGGAAGCCCAGACGTTTTGCAATCCAGCCGCACGCGAGCACGATTGCAATGACCACGATCAGGCCCAGGACAGCCTGCAGGATGCCGCTGATGCCAAGCGATGGCACCGCACTGCCGATGACGACCGGGGAAGGGGTGTGCGAGGTGTGCGCAGCCAGTTGCGCGTGCGCCGGCTGGCTCGCGATCCATGAAAGGGCGAAAAGCCCCGTCGAGACGACCGATGTCGAAGCAGCTGGCGTCGACCGAAGCGACACCGGTGACACCGGCGGCACGGCGGGCGCTACACAATCCAATACAGAACGCGATGCAGCCGGCGAAGCGCCGGCCGATCGGCGCGAAAGCAACCGCATGCAATTGAACGAACTCAATGCCGACGTCCCCCAGGCGAGCGATTTCGATACAGACAATACGTGAGGGGACGCAGAATGCGTGCCATCATCGATTGAGCTTACGAATACGTTCGGATGGCGTGATCACGTCGGTCAGCCGGATGCCGAATTTGTCGTTCACGACGACGACTTCGCCTTGCGCGATCAGGCAGCCGTTGACGAGCACATCCATCGGCTCCCCTGCCATCCCGTCGAGTTCGACCACCGATCCTTGTGCCAATTGCAGCAGGTTCTTGATCGCGATCTTTGTGCGGCCTAATTCGACGGTCAACTGCACCGGGATATCGAGGATCATCTCGATATCGTTCGGGGCGCCGCTATCCGGGCTACCCGTCAGCGGCTGGAACACGCCGCCCGCAGGCTTGATCGACGTGGCGCTGCTCTGCTCGGCGAGCGCGCTTGCCCAATCGTCCATGGATTCCTCTGCTGCATCACTCATTTCCCACCTCTTGTCCGCTTTCCATCGATGAATCGCCGGCGCGGACCATCCGTGCCACGCGCAGCGCATGCTGACCGTTGAAGATCCCGTACGTACATTCCATCACCGGGACCCCGTCCACTTTTGCGACAACTTCCTCCGGCATGTCGAATGGGATGACATCGCCGGCGCGCATCGCCAAAATCTTTCTAAAATTGCTACGAATCTCGGCCAGGTCGACGACCAGCTCGACGTCGGCGGTTTGTACCTGTTGCGACAACAGCCGCACCCAACGTTTGTCGACTTCGAGCGCTTCACCCTGCAACGGGCTGCTCAGCAGGTCGCGCAGCGGTTCGATCATCGAGTACGGCATGCAGATGTGCAATTGACCGCCACCCATGCCAAATTCGATCGTGAAGGTGGTGGTGACCACCACTTCGTTCGGTGTTGCCACATTCGCGAACTGTGTGTGCAATTCTGCGCGAACGTACTGAAATTCGACCGGATAGACCGGCTTCCACGAGGCGCCGTAATGCTCGAGCACCAGATACAACACTTTCAGGATGATGCGCTGTTCGGTGGGCGTGAAGTCACGTCCTTCGACCCGCGTATGAAAGCGGCCGTCGCCACCAAACAGGTTGTCGACGATCAAAAAAATCAGCTGTGGATCGCAGATAAACAGCGCGGTGCCGCGCAGCGGTTTGATATGGACCAGATTCAGATTGGTCGGCACCGGCAGGTTCCGGATGAACTCGCCGTACTTCTGTACTTTGACCGCGCCGACCGATATTTCCGCGCTGCGCCGCATGAAGTTGAACAGACCGCCGCGCAGCAATCGGGCAAAACGCTCGTTGATGATTTCGAGCGTCGGCATCCGGCCGCGAACGATCCGTTCCTGCGTAGCGAGATCGTAGTCGCGTATACCGGCGGGATCCACCGGACCGGGGGCGGTGTCGGTTTCGCCGTTGACGCCCTTGAGCAGCGCATCGACTTCTTCCTGGGAAAGGAATTCTTCGGTCGACATGGCCGTTACTGAATCACGAAATCGGTCAACAACACGCCATCGATCTTCACGCTCTCCCCACCTTTGGAGAACGGCTGTTCGATCGCGTGACGGATATCCGCTGCCAATTGATCCTTGCCGGCGACGGTGGACAGATCTTCAGGCTTTTTCGCCGACATCAGCAGCAGGATCCGGCTACGGATCTCCGGCAGGTATTCGGTCAGCTTGTGTTCGGTATCCGCATTCGCGAGCTTCAACGTCAGACCCGCGTGAAGATAATGCGCGTCGCTGTCGTCATCGCCGCCACCGGCCAGATTCACCGTGAACGGGTCGAGCGGAAAGAAGACCGGGGGCGGAATCACCGGCGCGGCTTTCTGGCCCGATTGCTTGTAGAAGTAGTAACCCGCTCCGCCGCCCCCGATGATCAGGAGAAGGATCACGCCGAGCAAAATGGGTACGAGAAGGCTGCGTTTGCCGCCCGCCTTTCCATCACCCGCCTGCGCCGCTGTTGCACTCATCTTGAATGGCCTCGTATCGCTGTCCCGCCGCGCAGATCGACTGTCGACCTGTCGCAGCACAGATCACCTGTTGCAGCGCAGTCGATCTGCGGCGCTGAGGTGAATCTTCAAGACTGCATGATGCCTGAGTCCGGCGCAAACGATCGGGCAAACAGACGGGAGATTGGTTCCTAGTTCGCCCATTTGCCCATTGAGGATCAGGCGAACGTGTCGATCTGCGAAAGACCGCTGCCTGGCGCGACGGCAGGGCGGTTGCCTACGCCGCCGACCGATCCCCAACCGGCTTGCCCGGCGGATGCCGCGTC
>CAWUJR010000174.1:0-7469 GCA_963922375.1 uncultured Robbsia sp. | reverse complement strand
TCGCCTGGGTCGACGACCGCCCCGGACAATTCGCCGCGCCGAGTCGCCACGGCGATGCGGCTTTCGAGGCGAGCGGACATGCGCTGGCCAATTCGTCAACGCATTTGCCGACGACGGCACTGGCCAATGGGCTGGCAAATGCGCAGGGGAATCCGTCTGGAAGCCCGCTTGCGAGTGCGTCGGGCGGGGTACTCCCGGGCAACGTGACCGCCTATCCGTGCGATCATCCGGCCGCGATGGTCGCTACGGCACCCGTCGGATGCAGTTTTGTCGTGCTGACGTATAGCGATACACTGGATCACGACATTGCCGAACAGGTACTGAGACGCGCCGACTATGCCTATTTGGGCGTCATCGGCTCTCACGCCAAACGCCGCAGCCTCGAACATCTGTTCGCGGCGCGCGGCATCGACCCTTCGCAGATCGCGCGCATGCATTGTCCGATAGGCATTCATGGCGTACGCGGCAATGCGCCTGAGGTCATTGCGATCTCCGTGGCCGCCGAACTGCTACACACCCGCGAACAGCGGCCTTTACCTCCACGAGTCCTCCATGAACCCGACCTTCCTACATCAGATTTCGACATCCCCCAAGGCGGAACTTCATATTCATATTGAAGGCTCGCTCGAACCTGAATTGATCTTTGCGCTCGCGGAGCGCCACGGCATCACGTTGCCGTATGCATCGATCGATGCATTGCGCGCAGCGTATGCATTTACCGACCTGCAATCGTTTCTGAACGTGTATTACGCAGGCGCCGGCGTCCTCCTCAAAGCCGAAGACTTCTATGATATGACTGCCGCGTATATCAAGCGCGCGCAGGCGGACAATGTGCTGCACAGCGAGATTTTCTTCGATCCGCAGACGCATACCGAACGCGGCGTGCCGATGGCCGCGATGCTCGAAGGCATCGAAGCGGCATTGGCTGAAGCGGAGCGCGACAGCGGCTTTTCGAGCCGGCTTATTCTCTGCTTCTTGCGCCATCTATCCGAGGAATCCGCACAAACCGCGCTGGATCAGGCGTTACCGATGCTTGAGCGCTATGGCCATCGGCTGATCGGCGTCGGCCTGGATTCGTCGGAGCTGGGCCACCCGCCGTCGAAATTCGAGCGGGTGTTTGCGAATGCGCGGCGTGCCGGCCTGCGTACTGTCGCGCATGCGGGCGAAGAAGGGCCGCCGTCTTATATCTACGAAGCCCTCGATCTGTTGAAAGTTGAGCGCATCGATCACGGCGTTCGCGCCGTCGAGGATGCCGCATTGGTCGAACGCTTGGCGAAAAGCAGAATTGCGCTGACCGTCTGTCCGCTCTCGAATCTGAAGTTGTGCGTATTCGACGACATGAAGCGGCATACGTTGAAATCGCTGCTGGACGCCGACGTGGCGGTCACGATTAACTCGGACGATCCGGCTTACTTTGGCGGCTATGTGAATGCGAATTTCATTGCCGCAGCAGACGCCTTGCAATTGAGTGCGCAAGACGTGCATAAGATTGCCGCGAACAGCTTCGAAGCGGCCTTCATCGATCCCGCTGCGCGCGCGGCGATGATGGCGAAACTCGACCAGCACTGGGCCGCACACTAGCATCCGGTTCGCGGTCGCTTTTGTCGCGCCGATCGCGTATGCCGTTGATGGTCAGCCGTTGATGGTCGGGCGTTGATGGTCAGCCGCCATCCATTCGCGCTATTCACTTGTTCGGCGCGGGCGATGTCCGGGCGGCGGTACCGGACACCCCCGAGGCCGGCATTGCGCCGGCGACCGGCACCTCGGTCCCCGCGCCGATCAGCGGCTGAACGCGCCCGTTTTTGTCGACCGGCAGCTTCACTTCCCGCGTCGCACCGTTCTCCATCGGGAACGTGAACAGCGCGCTGCGCACCAAATAGGGCATCACCACCGGCAGCGGCACCTGCTCACCAACGTGCCGCACGCTTACTTTGTACACCTCACGCCCGCTTTGCAGATCTTTGATCCGGATCATCAGCATCGATGCGAAAGCCGCATACGGCACATTGACCACCTGCGGCGGTGCGCCCCATGGGTCCGGGCCCCAACCATGGCGCCCCCATCCGCCGCCCCATCCCGGTCCCCACCCACCGAATCCGCCATAGTCATAGCCGTACGCGACCTGTGGCATATAGCCAGTTGTGTCGCGCTGCCCGTATGCAAGATTGACCGCGTAATGCGCTCGCGCCGCCGGCGTCGGTTGAAAGCCGTAAAGCGACAGTTCCTGGCTGACCAGTTGCTCGTATGCCTGCTCTTCGAGATCGTTCTGCTGCTCCGGACCGCGATCGAACGTGTAGGTACGTTCCCGATCGCTGCCCTGCCAGTCCTGGAAAGCCGTGACATTGCTGCTGACGTAGCTTGCGCACCCCGTCAACGCCACCGCTACGACCGCTACCAACATACTGCGGATACGCATAATCAGCCCTTAATGATGGATTCCGATGGATTCCGCTTCAGCGCCATGACGTCAACGACTTGCCAATATCGTACCGTGTTTGAGATCACTGTCGCGAACCCGTGCCGCGAGAATAAGGATTATCGTAGTGATTAACCGCGCGAGCGCGATATCTATTTTTTCCAAGACCCCGGCCGATCGGGCGTTTTTGTACAATGGACGATCGCGTCCAGCGGCGTACCACGCTTCTTGTCACGCCCGACTCCGCGCTCTACCCATTGTCCGGATATACCATGCCCGAATCGATTAGCGCCACCCCCAGCAATCCGGTCATCAGCAGGCACGATTACACCGCGCCAGCCTATTCGATCGATACCGTCGATCTCACCTTCGATCTGGTCGCCGAGCGCACCGTCACGCGCAATGTGATGACGCTGCGACGCCATCCTGACGCCGCGCCGGGCGCGCCGCTCGCGCTGGTCGGAGAGGAACTCGAACTGGTATCGCTCAGTGTCAACGGTCAGTCGCGGACGCCGCAAAAAACGCCCACCGGCCTCACGCTGGACGACCTGCCCGACGCATTCGAACTGGTTATCGTCACGGTCTGCAACCCGGCCGAAAACACGTCGCTGTCTGGTCTTTACGTGTCCAACGGCAACTTCTTCACGCAATGCGAAGCCGAGGGGTTTCGCAAAATCAGCTATTTCCTGGACCGCCCCGATGTGATGTCGGTCTACTCGGTGACGCTGCGGGCGAACCGGGAGGCGTATCCGGTCCTGTTGTCGAACGGCAATCTGGTGGAGAGCGGTGAGCTGGATGACGGTCGCCATTTTGCCCGCTGGGAAGATCCGTTTCGCAAGCCCAGCTATCTGTTCGCGCTCGTCGCCGGCAAACTCGAACGCATCGAGGAAACCATCACCGACGCGAACGGCGACAAAAAGCTGCTGCAGGTCTGGGTGGAGGCACACGATCTCGACAAGACGCAGCACGCACTCGACTCGCTGATCCACTCGATTCGCTGGGATGAACGGCGCTTTGGGCTGAGCCTGGATCTGGACCGCTTCATGATCGTCGCCGTGGGCGATTTCAATATGGGCGCGATGGAGAACAAGGGCCTGAACATCTTCAATACGAAGTATGTGCTGGCGCGCCCGGAAACCGCGACCGATACCGACTACGCGAATATCGAGGCCGTGGTCGGCCACGAGTATTTCCACAATTGGACCGGCAATCGGGTCACCTGCCGCGATTGGTTCCAACTGAGCCTGAAAGAAGGGCTGACGGTTTTCCGCGATCAGGAGTTCTCGGCCGATATGGCCGCCGGCTTCCTGGACCCCGCCAGCGGCAGCGCCGACGATGCGGCTGCTGCGGCTGCATCGGCCAGTGCGTACGCGACCAAGCGTATCGAGGACGTCCGGATGCTGCGGCAGACGCAGTTCGCCGAAGATGCCGGCCCGATGGCGCATCCGGTGCGCCCGGAAAGCTATGTCGAGATCAATAACTTCTACACGGTGACGATCTACGAAAAAGGCGCGGAAGTCGTACGGATGTACCAGACGCTGCTCGGCCGCGACGGTTTCCGGCGTGGGATGGATCTGTACTTCGCCCGCCACGACGGTCAGGCGGTAACGTGCGACGACTTCCGCGCCGCGATGGCCGATGCGAACCAGCGCGATCTGTCGCAGTTCGAGCGGTGGTACAGTCAGGCTGGCACCCCGCATCTGGCCGCGGACGGTCAGTACGATGCTGAAGCGAAAACCTATACCCTGACGCTGACGCAGTCCTACGCGGACAATCCGGCCATCAAAACGGCCAAGGATCCGCTGCTGATTCCGTTTGCATTGGGTCTGGTGGATGCAAGCGGCCAGGACATGCTGCTGCGTCTGGATGACGAACCGGTTGCCGGCGCGACCGCAACGTCCGCACCGGGCGACACCAACGGCACCAACGCCGCTAACGGTATCACTCGCGTTTTTGAACTGACCGAAAAAACCACCACGCTGCGTTTTGTCGACGTCACCGAGGCGCCGGTCCCATCGCTGCTGCGCGGCTTCTCTGCGCCGGTCATCGTCGCGTTCGCCTATACCGATGCGCAGTTGGCGTTTTTGTTGGCACACGACAGCGACCCGTTCAATCGCTGGGAGGCCGGTCAACGTCTGGCAGGTCGCGCCCTGATCGCGGCAGCCAAGGCGGCGGCATCGGGCGATACGCCGAGCTTCGACGACGCCGTGATCGACGCGTACGGTGCGGTGCTGCGCGACACCGCCCTGGCGCCGTCGTTCCGCGAGCTGGCGCTGACGTTGCCATCGGAAGCCTATCTGATCGAGCAACTCGACGAGGCCGATCCCACTGCGATCCATCTGGCGCGCAAAACCCTGCGCCGCCGTCTGGCAAACGCGCTACGTGACGACTGGCTGGCGGCTTATGAAGCGAACCGCATCGACGGCGAATATCGCCCGACGCCGCAAGACGCGGGACGACGCGGACTGAAGCACCTCGCGCTCGCCTATCTGGTCGAGCTGGACGACCCGGCGATCGCGGCGAAGCTCGCGCGCGAACAATACGACAGCGCCAACAACATGACCGATCGCTTCTCGGCCCTGTCGGCGTTGGTGCAGTTGGGCGGCGACGAGGCCCGAACCGCGCTCGATCACTTCTACCGCCTGTTCGAAAAAGAGCCGCTGGTCATCGACAAATGGTTCGCGTTGCAGGCCATGCAATCGAGCCGCCCGGAGGCACCGACCATCGGCGTCGTGGAAGGCTTGATGGCGCATCAGGCCTTTACGCTGCGCAATCCGAATCGCGCACGCTCGCTGATTTTCAGTTTCTGCGCGGCGAACCTTGCTGAATTCCATCGCCCGGACGGCTCGGGCTATACATTCTGGGCCGATCAAGTCATCGCGCTCGACGCGCTGAATCCGCAAGTGGCCGCACGGCTTGCGCGCACGCTCGAACGCTGGCGCAAATTCACCCCGGCATTGCAAGCGAAGATGCGACCCGCGCTCGAACGCGTGTCGGCGGCTGTGCGCTCGAAGGACGTGCGTGAAATCGTCGAGAAAGCGCTCGCAGACTGATGTAAGCAATTCCAACAAACGCGCGGCTGACGCAATGTCGCATGTAGAATCGAGCCAATTGAAACGCTTGCGGAGCCCACCATGCAGCAACGTCGTACCACGCTTAGCCAGTATCTGATCGAACAGCAGCGCAAGACCCACACCCTGCCAGCCGACTTACGTCTGCTCATCGAAGTCGTCGCCCGCGCCTGCAAGGTGATCGGTTATAACGTCAGCAAGGGCGCGCTTGGCGGCGTGCTAGGCTCGGCAGGCAGCGAGAATGTGCAGGGCGAAGTGCAGAAGAAGCTCGACGTGATCTCCAACGAAATCCTGCTGGAGGCCAACGAATGGGGCGGCAATCTGGCGGCGATGGCGTCGGAAGAACTCGAAGAGATCCATCACATTCCGAGCGAATATCCGCAGGGGCAATACCTGCTGTTGTTCGATCCGCTCGATGGCTCGTCGAACATCGACGTGAATGTCTCGATCGGCACGATCTTCTCGGTGCTCCGTTCGCCGGACGGCCTGGACACCACCACCTCGTCGTTCCTTCAACCGGGGACGCAACAAGTGGCTGCCGGCTACGCGGTCTACGGTCCGCAGACGATGCTGGTGCTGACGATGGGCGACGGCGTGCACGGCTTCACACTCGATCGCGAGTTGGGATCGTGGGTGCTGACGCAGCCATCGATGCAAGTACCGGCCGATACGCGCGAATACGCGGTCAATGCGTCGAACGCGCGTCACTGGTATCCGCCGGTCACCCGGTACGTCGACGAGTTGTTGGCCGGCACCGATGGCCCGCGCGGCGAAGACTTCAATATGCGCTGGATTGCCTCGATGGTGGCCGACGTGCATCGCGTGCTGACGCGCGGCGGTATCTTCATGTACCCGGCCGACAAGCGTGATCCGTCGAAGCCGGGCAAGCTGCGCCTGATGTACGAAGCCAATCCGATGTCGTTCTTGATCGAGCAGGCAGGCGGCGCCGCCACCGATGGCAACCGGCGTATTTTGGATATCGTGCCGTCAAAATTACACGAACGTGTCGCCGTTTTCCTGGGGTCGAAGAACGAAGTAGAGCGTGTCACGCGCTATCACGCCGAAGCGAAGCAAACCGCCTGAACGATCCAGAGCAGAATCTTTTTCGAAAGTGCTTGCGCAATCGGAATAATTCGCTATAATTCTCCTTCTTCGCTGCCGGGATAGCTCAGTTGGTAGAGCAGCGCATTCGTAATGCGAAGGTCGGGGGTTCGACTCCTCTTCTCGGCACCAAGTGATTCATCAAAAAAGCCCAGCCTTTCGGTTGGGCTTTTTTGTTTTTGGCCGCTTTTCACTCAGCTTTTTGATATTAGCGCTGCAATCGTCGCGATTCCGACCCTTTCTCACCTTCCCCTGCTGTCTTCCGTCCGTTTCGTTCCCGCAACACCGTTTCGCCCTTCTGCCGCTCGCTTCGGGCTGTCATCGTTCCGACGCAATCTGAAACAGATAATGCTTCAAACGATGTAGATTCAAATGAATCAACTAGGCACGAAGCATGCTTTGCATCTAGGTGAAACACCTGATTGGCGCTTTTCCCTTACCCGTTTCGAATATAACTGCTGACGAGACTCCACATGGACGCCCGCCCTGTCGCCCCGCCCCCGACCCAGGTTGCCAAAGCCGACCCGGATCCGATCGCTGTAGAATTTTTAAGCGCAGAACTGCCGATGCACGTGCAGGCGTTTCTTGCGGAAGTGCAAATGGGTGCGTCGCGGGCGGCATAAGAAGACGCAGCGAGCCGTCTGGAGAGGTCCGAAAAACGATCCAACGCGCGCATTACCTACGCGGTTGAGCAGGGCGTTGGCTGCTAGGCTATCCTAGCGGGCATTGTCCCTTAGCGATTATCCAGTATGCGCGTTTTATTTTTGATTCTTCGAATGGCCCGTGGCGCTCGCCGCATCGGCGCTGTCAACGGCCTGTCGCGCGATAGTATAAAGACAACGCCCACCCCGCCGCGCGATGCGCCGTCGAAGCGGTCGGGC
>CAWUJR010000173.1:0-7508 GCA_963922375.1 uncultured Robbsia sp. | reverse complement strand
GCGAGCGGGCGGGCGTATCGCGGCGAAAGCCCTCTTCGGCCACAAAAGCGCTTGCGGCGTTCACCAGTTCTTCCAGATTCTCCAGGCGATCCTGTCCCTCACGCTCGGTCTGGTAATGGGCGGCCAGCCCGCTTGCCTGCACCAGATGCTGGACCAGGTCGGGCAAGTTCATCGATCGGGTTTCGGCGCGGATCTTCTCGATCAAATGCAGGAAGTTGCCGAGGCTCGTGCCGGCTTTCCCCGTCACATACGGCACGGCGGCGGCGAGCGGACAGTTATACAGCCGCGCATTGTCGGTCAACTGCTCGAGCGAGCGCGCGCCTATCCCGCGCGCCGGGAAATTGACCACACGCATGAAAGCGGTGTCGTCGCCGGGATTGTCGATCAGCCGCAAATACGCGAGTGCGTGTTTGATTTCCTGCCGCTCGAAAAAGCGCAGGCCACCGTACACCTTGTAGGCAATGCCGGCCGCCACCAATGCATGCTCCATCACCCGCGACTGCGCATTGCTGCGATACAGCACCGCGATCTCGTCGCGTGCGAGGCCGCTCTGGTTAATCAGCGCGCGCACTTCCTCGACCAGCCAATTCGCTTCCTGCGTATCGGTGGCCGCCTCGTAAATTCGCACCGGTTCGCCAAAACCGGCATCGGTGCGCAAATCCTTGCCCAGGCGTTTCGAATTATTCGCAATCAGGATATTGGCCGTATCCAGAATGTGTCCGTGCGAGCGGTAATTTTGTTCGAGCTTGATAAGGTGCCGGACATGGAATTCGCGCTCGAAGTCGCGCATATTGCCCACGTTCGCGCCGCGAAACGCATAAATACTCTGGTCGTCGTCGCCTACCGCGAAAATGGAATTGTTTTCGCCCGCCAGCAGCTTGAGCCACGCGTACTGCAACCTGTTGGTATCCTGGAATTCGTCGACCAGAATGTGCGAAAACCGGGCCTGATAATGCTGGCGCAACGACACATCGCGACTCAGCAGTTCGAAACTACGCAGCAACAATTCGGCAAAATCCACCACCCCTTCGCGCTGGCATTGCGCCTCGTACGCGGCGTACAGCTCGACGAACTTGCGGTTGAACGCGTCGTTGGCCTCCACCTGGTCCGGGCGCAACGCCTCTTCCTTCGCGTTGTTGATGAAATACTGCAGATTCTTCGGCGGATATTTTTCTTCATCGACATTCAGCCCTTTCAACAGGCGTTTGATCGACGACAACTGGTCCGCGGTATCCAGAATCTGGAATGCCTGGGGCAAGCCGGCCTCGCGATAGTGCGTGCGCAGCAGCCGGTTACAGAGGCCATGGAAGGTGCCAATCCACATGCCGCGCGTGTTGATCGGCAGCAAGGTGGTCAGCCGCGCCATCATTTCGCGCGCTGCCTTATTGGTGAATGTCACCGCGAGCACGCCGGACGGGCTGGCCTGCCGGCCTTCGATCAGCCACGCGATCCGCGTGATCAGCACGCGGGTCTTGCCGCTGCCGGCGCCGGCAAGGATCAGCGCGGACTCGTTCGGCAAGGTCACCGCGGCAAGCTGTTCGGGATTCAGGTGGGCAAGCAGATCGGGCATGGATATCGTCTTCCGGTGGGGGATCCATTATATGCCACCCTCCGTTGCCCGATCCGGGCACCCGCCGTCGTCCACGTCGTCCACGTCGTCCCGGCTGATCCGCATCGTCTTCGGCCCCATGTCGGTCGACATCCGGATAGGCGCCGATGCCGTGAAGCGAACGCATTCAATGGACGCACACAATGGATTTAAGCCGACTTGGCAGCGTCGCCCTTTATAATCGACGTTTTCCGTATCCCCAGGCATCCAGTACACAATGAGCAGCGATCCACGCGACCCTATCCCGGCCACCGCCTCCGACAACGGCAGTCCTGCCTCCCCTGCGGCCGATACATCGTCTGCGGCGAATGAGAACACGCTCGCGAAGAGCTTCGATCCGGCCGACATCGAGTCGCACTGGGGTCCTGAGTGGGAGCGGCGTGGCTATGCGCAGCCGACCCTCGACGAAACGCGCGCGAATTTCTCGATCCAGTTGCCGCCGCCGAACGTGACCGGCACGCTGCATATGGGCCATGCGTTCAACCAGACGATCATGGACACGTTGACGCGGTATCACCGGATGCGCGGCGACAACACGCTGTGGGTGCCCGGCACGGACCACGCCGGCATTGCCACGCAGATCGTCGTCGAGCGCCAGTTGGATCAGCAGGGGCTGTCGCGTCACACGCTCGGTCGCGAGAAATTCGTCGAACGCGTGCACGAGTGGAAAGAACAATCCGGCTCGACGATCACTCGTCAGGTACGCCGCCTGGGCGCCTCCATCGACTGGTCGCGCGAATATTTCACGATGGACGACAAGATGTCGTTGGCAGTGCGCGAAGTGTTCGTCAAGCTGTTCGAGCAGGGGCTGATCTATCGCGGCAAGCGCCTCGTCAACTGGGATCCGAAGCTGCTGACCGCGGTGTCGGATCTCGAAGTCGTGTCCGAGGAAGAAGACGGCTCGCTCTGGCACATCCGTTACCCGCTGCCCGATGGCAGCGGCCATTTGACGGTTGCCACCACGCGCCCGGAAACGATGCTCGGCGACGTCGCGGTGATGGTTCATCCGGAAGACGAGCGCTATCGCCACCTGATCGGCAAGACCGTCGTGTTGCCGCTGATGGGGCGTGAGATTCCGATCATCGCCGACGATTACGTCGACCGCGAATTCGGCACCGGCGTGGTCAAAGTGACACCGGCGCACGATTTCAACGATTACCAGGTCGGTCAACGCCACAAGCTGCCGCAAATCGAGATCCTGACGCTCGACGCGCACATCAACGACAACGCGCCGGAGAAATATCGCGGTCTCGAGCGCTTTGAGGCGCGTAAGCAGGTCGTCGCCGATCTGGACGCCGCGGGTTTCCTCGAGTCGGTCAAGCCGCACAAGCTGATGGTGCCGCGCGGCGATCGGACGAATTCGGTCATCGAACCGATGCTGACCGATCAATGGTTCGTGGCGATGAGCCGCCCGGCCCCGGCCGACAGCCTTCACCCGGGCCGCTCGATCACCGAGGTCGCACTGGATGCAGTACGTGACGGTCAAATCCGCTTCGTACCGGAAAACTGGACGACCACCTACTATCAGTGGCTGGAAAACATTCAGGATTGGTGCATCTCGCGGCAACTGTGGTGGGGTCACCAGATTCCGGCTTGGTATGACGACAACGGCGGTATCTATGTCGCGCGTACGGAAGCCGAAGCGCGCGCGCAGGCCGATGCCGCCGGTGTGACCGGCCCGCTGCGCCGTGACGAGGACGTGCTGGACACCTGGTTCTCGTCTGCGCTCGTGCCGTTCTCGTCGCTCGGCTGGCCACAGGAAACGCCGGAGCTGAAGCACTTCCTGCCGTCGTCGGTGTTGGTATCGGGCTTCGACATCATTTTCTTCTGGGTGGCCCGGATGGTGATGATGACCACCCACTTCACCGGCAAAGTGCCGTTCGACACCGTCTATATGCACGGGCTGGTACGCGATGCGGAAGGTCAGAAGATGTCGAAATCGAAGGGCAATACGCTCGACCCGATCGACATCATCGACGGCATCGGACTGGACGCGCTGATCGCGAAACGCACGACCGGGTTGATGAACCCGAAACAAGCAAGCCAGATCGAAAAGAAGACGCGCAAGGAATTTCCTGAGGGCATCGCGCCGACCGGAACCGATGCGTTGCGCTTCACGTTTGCGTCGATGGCCACGCTCGGCCGCAATGTGAACTTCGATTTGTCGCGCTGCGAAGGCTATCGAAATTTTTGCAACAAGTTGTGGAATGCCACGCGCTTCGTGCTGATGAACTGCGAAGGCCACGACTGCGGCACGAGCGAATGTCAGTCGGACTGCGGCCCGGACGGTCATCTGGACTTCTCGCAGGCGGATCGCTGGATCGTCTCCGCACTGCAGCAGGTCGAAGCCGATGTCGAAAAGGGGTTCGTCGACTATCGACTCGACAACATCGCCAGCGCGATTTATCGCTTCGTCTGGGACGAATACTGCGACTGGTACGTCGAATTTGCAAAGGTACAACTGCAGAGCGGCAGCCCGGCGCAACAACGCGGCACCCGCCGTACGCTCCTGCGCGTGTTGGAAACGATCCTGCGACTCGCGCATCCGGTGATTCCTTTCATCACCGAGGCACTCTGGCAAAAGGTAGCCCCGTTGGCCGGCCGCTACCCGGCGGGTGCCGCCGAAGGCGAAGCCTCCATCATGACGCAGCCCTATCCGGTGGCCCAGCCGGAACGGATCGACGAAGCGTCGCTCGCCTGGGCGGCCGAATTGAAGGTCATGATCGATGCATGTCGCAATCTGCGTGGTGAAATGAGCCTGCCGCCGTCAAAGCGGGTGCCGTTGCTCGCGACCGGCGACTCGGCACGTCTGGCCACGTTTGCACCGTACGTGAAAGCATTGGGACGCTTGTCGGAAGTCCAGATCATCGAAGACGAAGCAACGCTGGATGCACGCGCGGCTGGCGCACCGGTCGCGATCGCCGGTGCGACCAAAATGGCACTCGAGGTGGAAATCGATGTGGCCGCGGAGAAAGAACGTCTAGGCAAAGAAACCCAACGTCTTTCCTCAGAAATTGAAAAAGCGCGAGCGAAGTTACAAAACGATAGTTTTGTTGCACGTGCGCCTGCTGCCGTAGTGGAACAAGAAAGAAAAAGGCTGGCAGAATATGAGACAACGTTAGCGAAACTCGCTAGCCAGCTTTCCCGTCTTAATGGATGACAAGTCGACGTATTGATGACGCGTTGATGACGAATTAATGGGCCGCCTATCGTGCGCCTTAATGGAAAAAGTGAGATAAATAATCCATTAGTGCACGATATGTGGCCCATCAGACAGTCAACTTGACCATAAGACAGGCAAGCTAGAAGCACACGCTCAATACCGATTTTTCTTTTCAATATAAACGCGGGGTTTTCGAAAATGCTAAAAGTCACGAAAGCTGTTTTCCCCGTCGCGGGCTTGGGGACTCGATTCCTGCCGGCGACCAAGGCCAGTCCGAAGGAAATGTTGCCGGTCGTCGACAAGCCTTTGATTCAATACGCGGTTGAGGAAGCGGTTGCCGCAGGGATCACGGAAATGATCTTCGTGACCGGCCGCAGCAAGCGCGCGATCGAAGATCACTTCGACAAGTCCTACGAAATCGAAGCAGAACTGGAACGACGCGGCAAGGACAAGCTGCTGGACCTGGTGCGCAGCATCACTCCGAGCAATGTCGACTTCTTCTATGTGCGTCAAGCCGAGGCGCTGGGCCTGGGCCATGCCGTCATGTGCGCGGAGAAGCTGGTCGGCGACAATCCGTTCGCGGTGATCCTGGCAGACGACTTACTGTACGGCAAGCCGCCGGTCCTGACGCAGATGGTCGAAGTGTTCAACCACTACCATAGCTCGGTGATCGGGGTCGAAGAGATCCCACCGGAAGATACGGCATCGTACGGTATCGTCGACGGCAAGCAGCAAGAAGAAAACATCTACAAGCTGTCGGGCATGGTTGAAAAACCGGCACCGGAAGTGGCGCCGTCGAATCTGGGCGTGGTCGGCCGCTACGTGCTGAAGCCGAAGATCTTCGAACATCTGCGCGCATTGAAGCCGGGTGCAGGCGGCGAATATCAGCTGACCGACGCAATCCAGGCGCTGCTGAGCGACGAACAAGTGTTGGCGTACAAGTACCACGGCACGCGTTTCGACTGCGGCAGCAAGCTCGGCTACCTGAAGGCGACGGTAGAGTTCGCGCTGCGTCATCCGGAAGTCAAGGACCAGTTCGAAGAGTACCTGCGCACGCGTTCGCCGATCATGGAAGGCTGATCGCGCAACCGTTCCCCGGTCACGCAACGGTTGCGAAGCACTGACGTCGGCCCTCCTCGCTCTCACACCCCGCGTGCGAGGAGGGCCGACCGACAATCTGCTGCGTCGGTCGACGTGGGCGCCCTGGAACGGAACGCAAAAAAGCCGCTCAGTTATCGCATCGCAGCGAACTGAGCGGCTTTTTTATTGCAGCGAGTGCAGACGCCGGCTGCAACCCGGTTCGCGAATACCTATCGACGCCGAATCAAAAACACGAACACCTTGTCGTGCGTGGTCGATTCGACGATGGCGTTCCCCGTCTGTTTCGCAAACGCGGCAAAGTCTTTTTGCGATCCCGGATCGGTCGCGCTTACTTTCAAGATCTGGCCGGTGGTCATGTCGGCGAGCGCCTTTTTTGCGCGCAGGATCGGCAAAGGACAATTCAATCCCTTTGCGTCCACTTCCTTGTCGATGTCGAATGTCATGTCATTGCGCCTGGGCGGACCCGGAGCGAGCGGCAGTGGGCAGCGTTGTCACGGGCACATCGGGGCCGGCACTCAATTCACCCATGATGCCGCGCAGATCTGTCGCGAATCGCTCGATCATCTCGGCCGGCGTATCCCACGCGCACATCAGGCGGCTGCCGCCGGACGCGATGAAGTCATAGAATTTCCAGCCCTTCGCCCGCATCGCATCAGCGGCGCTCGACGGCATTTCGGCAAAAACGGCATTCGACTGCACCGGGAACGCCACGGTGACGCCCGGGATCGCGCCAACACGCTCTGCCAGCAGACGCGCAGACGCATTCGCATGCCGCGCATTGCGCAACCACACATCGTCATCGAGCAGGCCGAGCCAGGGCGCCGAAATGAAGCGCATCTTCGACGCCAGTTGCCCCGCTTGCTTGACCCGGTACGCAAAATCCACCGCGAGCGCCCGATTGAAGAACACCACGGCCTCACCCACCGGCAAGCCGTTTTTCGTGCCGCCAAAGCAGAGCACATCGACACCGGCACGCCAGGTGATGTCGGCCGGCGCCACGCCGAGCGACGCGACGGCATTCGCGAACCGTGCGCCGTCCATATGCACGGCCATCCCGTGCCGACGCGCCACCGCGCTCAGTGCCTTCACTTCGTCGACCGTATAGATCGTGCCGACCTCGGTCGATTGCGTCAGCGTGATCGCCTTCGGTCGCGGCGAGTGGATGTCGTTACGACGCGTGATCTGCGCCTCGACGACCACCGGATCCAGCTTGCCGAGCGCGCCCTTCGACGTGATCAGCTTCGAGCCATTCGAGAAGAACTCGGGACCGCCGCACTCGTCGGTTTCCACGTGCGACAGCTCATGGCAGATGACCGATTGATACGACTGGCAAAGCGAGGCGAGCGCGAGCGAATTCGCTGCGGTGCCGTTGAAAACGAAGAAGACTTCGCAGTCCGTTTCGAACAGCGCCCGGATCCGATCACAAACCTGCTTGGTCCACGAGTCGTCGCCATAAGCTGGCTCATGGCCGCTGGCGTTCGCCTCGACCATGTAACGCAGCGCCTCCGGACAGACGCCCGCGTAATTATCCGATGCAAAGTCCTGCATGCTTTACCCTAAGAAACGTTGTTCGACCCAGGCCTGTACCCCTGCCAGCGCCGTCGGCAGCGCGGTGGCGTCGGTGCCGCCCGCTTG
>CAWUJR010000172.1:0-7593 GCA_963922375.1 uncultured Robbsia sp. | reverse complement strand
GGTTGCGTTTCATTTGTATCACGAGCAGCAATCTCGACGAGTTTTTCGAAGTCCGCATGGCCGGTCTCCAGGAGGAGATGCGCGATACCCCCGGCCTGCTGACGCCCGACGGCATGTCGATGCAGCAAGCTTATACGGTCATATCGGAACGCGCGCATCGCTTGGTGCAAAAACAGTATGCAATGCTGCACGATACCGTGCTGCCCGCGCTGAAAAAAGAAGGGATTCATTTCCACAATGCGGAATCGTGGAGTGCCGACCAATTGGCGTGGGCGCACCACTATTTTCATACCGAGCTCACCCCGGTCTTGACGCCGATCGGCCTGGATCCGGCGCATCCGTTTCCACGCGTACTGAACAAGAGTTTGAACTTCGCGGTCGAATTGTCCGGCAAAGACGCATTCGGCCGGGATGCGGTGCTGGGAATCGTTCAGGCGCCACGCGTGCTGCCGCGCCTGGTTCGCATGCCGTCGGAGCTCTCCGGCTACCCCTACGGGTTCGTGTTGTTGAGCGCTTTCATGCAGCGCTTTGTCGGTGAACTGTTTCCCGGCCTGCAGTTGAAAAGCTGCAATCAGTTCCGTGTCACCCGCAACAGCGAGCTGTTCGTCGATGAAGACGAAATCACCGACCTGCGCGTTGCATTGCGAGGCGAACTCCCGGCCCGTCACTTCGGAAGTCCGGTGCGACTCGAAGTATCGGCAGAAACGCCCGCGGATCTGCTGCGCCGCTTGCGCGACGAGTCGAACCTGACCGAACGAGACTGCTATCGTGTCGACGGCTCGGTCAATCTGGTCCGCTTGATGTCGCTGCCCGAGATGGTCGATCGCCCCGATCTCAAATTCGTGCCCCATCTGCCCGCGTCGCCACAACTAACGCCGGCGAGCGCGACGATGTTCGACGCGATCGATCACAACGACATCCTGTTGCATCACCCGTACGAAAGTTTTCAACCGGTGCTGGAGCTGCTGCTTCAGGCGGCGAAAGACCCGCATGTGGTTGCCATCAAGCAAACCATTTACCGCACCGGCAGCGATTCCGCGCTGATGGATGCATTGATGCTGGCGGTTCGCAACGGCAAGGCAGTGACCGTCGTCGTCGAATTGCTCGCCCGCTTCGACGAAGAGACGAATATCAATTGGGCGGAACGGCTGGAACGCGCGGGTGCGCACGTGGTGTACGGCGTGGTCGGCCACAAATGCCATGCGAAGATGATGCTGATCGTTCGCCGATCGACACATAAAGGCCGTGCCGGACTGCGCCGCTATGTACACTTGGGCACCGGCAACTATCATGCAAAGACCGCGCGCCTCTACAGCGACTTCGGTCTGATGACCAGCGACCCGGGCATCTGCGAAGACGTGCATCACGTATTTCAGCAACTCACTGGCATCAACGGCGAATTGTCGTTGAATTACCTGTGGCAATCGCCGTTCACGCTGCATGCCAAATTGATCGCATCGATCCAGGCAGAGGCCGAGCATGCGCGCGCCGGACGCAAAGCCCGCATTGTCGCCAAGATGAATGCATTGCTGGAGTCCAGCGTGATCGAGGCGCTCTATGAGGCGTCGATGGCCGGCGTGAAGATCGACTTGATCGTGCGGGGGGTCTGCTCGCTGAAACCGGGTGTACCGGGGTTGTCGGAGCACATCACCGTACGATCGATCATCGGTCGTTTTCTCGAACATCACCGCATCTTTTACTTCCATGCAAATGGCGAGGAGAACGTCTATCTGTCGAGTGCCGATTGGATGGATCGCAATTTCTTCCGCCGTGTCGAGGTCGCGTTCCCGATCCTGGACCGCAAGCTCAAGCGTCGTGTGATCGCCGAAGGCTTGTCGACCTATATCGGCGACAACCAGACCGCATGGGTGATGCAAAGCGATGGGGAATATCGTCGGCGCCGTCCCGGTAAAACCTCACGCAATGCGCAGATGGGGCTTCTGCAGAAATTCTGCCTGTGAGATGTAATCGGGCGTTCGTGCTGCAGCATCCGCCGCAGCACGAACGATCAGTCGGCTTCTTCCAGATCCAGTACCACGGTGCGGTGACGTGGAAAATGCACCGCAAAGTGGCTGCCGCGTCCCACATGGCTACGAATGCTCAACCGGGCTTCGTGCCGTTGCAGCACATGCTTGACGATCGCCAGGCCCAGACCGGTGCCGCCCGTGCCACGCGAGCGACTGCGGTCCACACGATAGAACCGCTCGGTCAGCCGCGGGATATGTTCGGCAGGAATACCGATGCCGTTATCGGTCACCGAAAACACGCCGTAGCCGTCCTCGGCACGCCAGGCCACATCGATCACGCCCCCCTCCGGCGTATAACGAATCGCATTGCTGACGAGATTCGTGAACGCACTCGTGATCTCGTTCTCCGCGCCGGTCAACGATACCGTCGGATCGATATCGAAGTTGATCTTATGGTTCCCGCTCGAGAGCCCCAGCGCTTCATTACCCAGCTGTTGCATCATCGCTTCTATATCGACCACTTCGTCCGACGGCGGCTTCGGGTCGGCCTCGATGTGCGCGAGCACCAGTAGATCGTTCACGATATTCTGCATGCGCAGCGACTGCTGCTCCATCATTTCGAGATAGCGAGCGCGATCGGTTTCCGACAACGGCAACTCCCGCACCGTTTCAAGGAAGCCGGCCAGCACCGTCAGCGGCGTCTTCAGCTCGTGCGAGACATTCGCGACGAAATCGCGGCGCATCGCATCGGTGCGCTCCAGCTTCGTGACGTCCTGCGAGATCACCACCTTGCGATTGTCGCCATACGGCAAGATCTGCACCGACAAGATCTTGTGGAATTTGCGGCCCATGCCGGTCATCCGCAGATCTGTGCCTTCGTGGACGGATCCCAGATAGCGAATGAATTCGGGATGACGGATCAGATGGGTGACGTGTTGTCCCAGATCGCGCTCGGCATCCAGTCCGAACTGCTGCTCGGCATTCGCATTGCACCAGACGATACGATGCGCCTGGTCGAGCATGATGATGCCATTCGGCGAGACCTGGATCGCCTCGATGAATCGCGCGTGCTGCATTTCGACCTCGCGCACCTGGTCGTCCCACCGCTTCGAGAACCGATAGAGCCGGTAATACACCTCTCCCCAGGCACCGGTCGCGCTCGGAACGTCGACATGCGCGGGTGCGTCCAGCAGCCGCCACAGGCGTTGCGTCTGATAGCTGCTGAAAAGCCAATGGGCGAACAGACCGATGATCACGACGGCCAAGCCGACGTGATGACCAAAGACAGCGCCGGCCGCTGTACCCAGCAGTGCCAGCACAGAAAGGGACACGAGGGAACGCGCCCAGATGACATTCATGACAAAGCCTCGAAGGACAGCAAATTAGGGTGACACGCAATTATGCGTTTTTTGCCAGCCTATACCCACTGCCACGCACTGTCTCGATCATCAGATCGCAACCGGCCGGCTTCAGCGCCGCGCGCAGCCGCTTGATATGCACGTCGACGGTACGCTCCTCAACGAACACATGATCGCCCCAGACCCGATCGAGCAATTGCGTGCGGCTGTGAACGCGCTCGGGATGCGTCATGAAAAAATGCAACAACCGGAATTCCGTCGGCCCCAGGTCCAAGCGGATCTCGTCACCATTCTGATCCGGCTGAGCGCCCACCCGATGCGTGGCAGGATCCAGCCTGAGACCATTGATCGTGACGATATCCTCGGTCAATTGCGGCGCCCGGCGACGCAATACCGCCTTGATCCGTGCCATCAACTCCTTCGGCGAAAACGGCTTCGTGACGTAGTCGTCCGCACCGGTTTCCAGCGCGGCCACCTTGTCTGCTTCTTCCCCCCGCGCCGTCAGCATGATCAACGGAATGCCGCGGGTACGTTCGTCGGCGCGCAGTTCTCGCGCAAACGTGATACCGGATTTGCCGGGCAACATCCAATCGAGCAAAATCAGATCCGGCAAAACATCGCCGATCAGATTCTGCGCTTGTTCGGCATTGTAGGCCCGGATCGCATAATGGCCGGCATGCTCGAGGTTGACGGCGATCAGTTCCGAGATCGAGGGCTCGTCTTCCACGACAAGAATACTGCTGGGCATCTTACGGCTCTCCAAAGACTTATGGCGCTTCGCGGGGCGCGGCAAAAAAGGACTTGCCGATCGTATCGACGCATCACTTCCAGGTAAAGGAACGTTTCGAGCAAGCATCGAACTCAGCCCAGTGCCTCACGTTCCAGCGTTTCACGCGGCATGTGACGCACATCGGTTCCCTTCACGATATAGATAATGAATTCGGCGATATTTTTCGCGTGGTCGCCGATCCGCTCGATTGCCTTCGCGACGAACAGATAATCCAGGCCCACCGAAATGGTGCGCGGATCTTCCATCATATAGGTGGCAAGTTTGCGAACGAATGCATCGAACTCGTTGTCGATCGCGCGGTCGTCGCGCACGATCTGTAGCGCGGCCACGGTGTCCAGACGGGCAAATGCGTCCAGCACATTGTGCAGGATCGACGCGGCCAACTCACCGGAAATACGAATCTCGGCGGTATTGATCGCGCGTCCGGCACCATCGTTGATGATGCGTTGCGTGCGCTTGGCGATCTTCTGTGCCTCGTCCCCCGCCCGTTCCAGATTCGTGATGCCTTTCGAGATCGCCATCAGCAAGCGCAAGTCACGCGCTGCCGGCTGCCGCCGGGCGATGATATTGTTGCACTCCTGATCAATCTCGACTTCCATCTCGTTGACCCGGCGTTCGGCCGCGATCACCTGGCGAATAGCGTCCTCGTTGTAGTTGTTCAACGCATCCATCGCATTGACGATCTGCGATTCGACCAGGCCGCCCATCTCGAGCACTTTCGAGGACAGCAGGTTGAGGTCGGCATCGAACTGACTGGAAAGGTGTTTTTCTGGCATGGGACGTCCTGTGAAAACCGCTGGAATCTACGACAGATCCGATGAAATCAGCCGAACCGGCCGGTAATGTAGTCTTCCGTTTCACGCCGTGCCGGCTTGACGAAGATTTTTTGCGTATCGCCAAATTCGATCAATTCGCCCAGATACATATACGCGGTGTAATCGGAGCAGCGCGCAGCCTGTTGCATATTGTGGGTCACGATCACCACCGTGTAATCGTGTTTCAACTCATCGATCAGCTCTTCGATGCGACCGGTCGAAATCGGATCCAGTGCAGAACACGGCTCATCAAGCAACAGCACTTCCGGACGCACCGCAATGCCTCGCGCGATGCACAGACGCTGCTGCTGTCCGCCGGACAGGCCGTAACCGCTTTGCTGCAGTTTGTCTTTCACTTCGTTCCAGAGCGCGGCCTTCGTCAATGCCCATTCCACGCGGTCGTCCATTTCGCTGCGACTCAGCTTTTCGAACATCCGCACACCAAACGCGATGTTTTCATAGATCGACATCGGAAACGGTGTGGGCTTTTGGAACACCATGCCGACGCGGGCACGCAGCAGCGAAATGTCCTGCGTCGACGTCAGCAGATTATCGCCATCCATCAGGATTTGACCTTCGGCGCGCTGCTCCGGATAAAGCGCGTACATCCGGTTGAACGTTCGCAGTAACGTCGACTTACCGCAGCCGGACGGGCCGATGAATGCGGTGACCTTCTTCTCCGGAATGTCCAATGCGATCTGCTTCAGCGCATGAAAAGCACCATAGAAGAAATTCAGATCGCGGACTTGAATCTTGGCGCGACCTGGCGCGGCTGCCGAATCACGACCGGCCGTTGCCGATGTTCCATTCGGCATCGCTTGCCGGGGCACTGCGATGGGGGAGCTCGCCATATCTTTGCTTTCCGTTGGAGGTCTGTTACTTCTTGCGCACGATCACGCGTGCAGCAATATTCAAGGCCAGTACGCCGATCGTGATCAGGAAGACGCCGGCCCATGCCAGGCCCTGCCATTCGCTGAAAGGGCTCATCGCAAATTTGTAGATGGTCGCTGGCAAGCTGGCCATCGGTTGCGTCAGATCCGTGCTGAAGAATTGGTTCGACAATGCGGTGAACAGCAACGGAGCCGTTTCGCCGGCGATACGCGCAATGCCTAGCAGCACGCCGGTGATGATGCCGCCGATCGACGCTTTCAGCGTGATCGAGCCGATCATTTTCCACTTCGGTATCCCCAGCGCGAACGACGCCTCGCGCAACGCGATCGGCACCAGATTCAGCATGTTCTCGGTCGTGCGGATAACGATCGGAATCTGCAGCAGCGCGAGCGATATCGCACCGGCGATGCCGCTGAATCGCCCGGTGGTCGCCACGACGATCGCATAGACGAACAGACCGATCACGATCGATGGCGCGGACAACAGCACATCGTTCAGAAAACGCGTGACGCCGGCCAACCAGCTGCCGCGGCCATATTCGGCCAGGAAAACGCCTGCCATCACGCCAAGCGGTGTGCCGACGAGCGTGGCCATGCCAACCATGATGAAGCTGCCAACGATCGCGTTCGCCAGACCGCCCCCTGCGGTATCCGGTGCCGGCGTGGACTGCGTGAACAGTTGCCACGACATGCCGCCGATCCCCAGATGCACGGTCGTATAGAGGATCCACAGCAACCAGAGAAGGCCGAATGCCATTGCCGCCATCGACAGCGTCAACGCCAACAGGTTGACGCGACGTCGACGGGCCTGCAGGCGAACCTTCGTCACCGCGGCGCGCGACTGCGCGCGTGGACGTTCCATACTCATCGAGTGATCGCTCATTTCCGGCCCTCGGCGCGCTGCAGACGCAGCAGCATCAGTTTGGACAACGCGAGCACGATGAAAGTGATCACGAACAGGATCAAACCCAGCTCCATCAGTGCCGAGGTATGCAGCCCCGGGTCCGCTTCGGCGAACTCGTTGGCCAGCGCCGACGTGATGCTGTTGCCGGGTGCAAACAACGAGGCACCGGAGAACGCATTGGTATTACCGATCACGAACGTGACGGCCATCGTTTCGCCCAACGCCCGGCCCAGACCCAGCATCACACCGCCGATCACACCGCTCTTCGTGAAGGGCAGCACGACGCGCCACATCACCTCCCAGGTGGTGCAGCCGATGCCGTATGCCGACTCTTTCAGCAACACCGGCGTCACTTCGAACACGTCGCGCATCACGGCCGCAATGTACGGAATGATCATGATCGCGAGGATCACCCCCGCGCACAGCAGACCGATACCGATCGGCGCACCGGAAAACAGCGAACCCAGCACCGGCACCGAGCCGAGATATTTGTGCAGCGGCACTTCGAAGTATTGCGAGAACAGTGGGGAGAACACCAGCAGTCCCCACATGCCATAGACGATCGACGGGATCGCGGCCAGCAATTCGATCGCGATGCCCAGCGGGCGGCGCAGCCAATTCGGTGACAGCTCGGTGAGAAAGAGCGCGATACCGAAGCTGACCGGTACGGCAATGATCATCGCGATGATCGAGGTGACGATGGTGCCGTAGATGGGCACCAGCGCACCGAACTTCTGATTGGGCGGATTCCATTCGCTGTGCCACAGAAAGCGCCAGCCAAACGTGTGCAACGTCGGCCAGGAATCGATGATCAGCGAAATGATGATGCCGCCAAGCAACAGCAACGTGATCGTTGCGCTGCAGCGGGC
>CAWUJR010000171.1:0-7628 GCA_963922375.1 uncultured Robbsia sp. | reverse complement strand
CCGCGTGTTGAGTCGGTCATGCGCGAGGCAGTAGACCGTCACGGTGACGCATTCGTTTTGCAGCCCGGCAAGATGGTGTTCGAAATCAAACCGAAGGGCGTCGACAAAGGTTTGGCGATTCGCGCGTTTCTCGAGGCCGCACCGTTTGCCGGTCGGGTGCCGCTGTTCGCTGGCGACGACTTGACCGACGAAAAAGGGTTCGCCGTCGTCAATGAACTAGGCGGCATTTCCGTGAAAATCGGCGAAGGCGAATCGCTGGCGAAGGTTCGGGTAGCGTCGGTGGATGCCTTCGTGGCATGGTTGAAACAGATTTGAATAAGGTCGTGAACGAGCGTACCGCAGCAACCGCCTTGACGTCACGGTATTGAAACAATAGTAATGAGGCATCTCGCATGAGCCGACTGATCATCGTATCCAACCGCGTCGCACCCATTTCCGAAGGGGAGCCGGCGGCAGGCGGTCTGGCCGTGGGTGTCTATGACGCGCTGCGCGAAACGGGCGGCATGTGGTTCGGCTGGAGTGGCGATGTGCTGCCCGATGAGGGGCCCGCACCCACGCTATCGGTCGAACCGCGCGGCCCGGTGACGTTCGCGACCATTGGTCTATCCAAACGGGACTATGCGCAGTACTACCGTGGATTTTCCAATGCCACGCTGTGGCCGACCGTCCATTACCGTAGCGATCTGACGCAGTACGATCGCCAGGAATACGAAGGGTACAAGCGGGTGAACGGCTGGCTCGCGCAGCAACTGCTGCCGTTGCTGCAACCCGACGACGTGATCTGGGCGCACGATTACCATTTGATCCCGTTCGCCGATGCATTGCGGCAAGCCGGCGTGAAAAACCGTATCGGTTTCTTCTTGCATACGCCATTCCCTGCCGCGCAGGTATTGGCAACGATTCCGCCGCACGCGGACCTGATGCGCGCACTGTGTTCGTACGATCTGGTCGGCCTGCAGACAGAACCGGACCGCCGCGCGTTCGTCGACTACATCGAGCACGAAGCCAATGGGTCGGTAGCGGCGGACGGCACGGTGCGGGCATATGGGCGGCAACTGTCGGTACGCGCGTTTCCGATCGGTATCTACCCGGACGAGTTGGCCACGCTCGCGAAAGATGGTGCCGACAGCCCGGTCTTGCAGAGTCTGAAGACGACGCTACAGGACCGGCGTTTGATCGTCAGCGTCGATCGCCTGGATTATTCGAAGGGTCTGCTCGAGCGGTTCAAGGCATTCGAGCATCTGTTGGCGCGCTTCCCTGATGAGCGCCAGCATGTCTCTTTCATGCAGATCGCCCCGCCCACGCGCTCCGACGTGGATGCGTATCAACATATTCGCGATCAACTCGAATCGGAGGCCGGACGGATCAACGGCCGTTTTGCCGAAATGCATTGGACCCCGATTCGCTATATCCATCGGCAATACGAACGGGGCATTCTCGCATCGGTGTTTCGCGCCGCGCATGTGGGTTACGTCACGCCGCTACGAGATGGGATGAATCTGGTCGCGAAGGAGTATGTGGCCGCACAGAACCCGGACAACCCGGGCGTGCTGGTGCTGTCGCGGTTTGCCGGGGCGGCGCAACAGATGACGGGGGCGCTGATCGTCAATCCGCTCGACATCGTAGGCATGGCCGAAGCGCTCGAAACGGCGCTGCATATGCCATTGGACGAACGCAAGGCCCGGTATGAAGACATGATGGCCATGATGCGCCGCGAAAACGTCTCGGTCTGGCGCGACACGTTCCTGCGGGCATTGACGCAAGGGCGGGATGCTGCAGCGATGGCCGCAGGGGGGTAGACAGCGCCACTGCGGCACGGCTTTGCCGCTGGCGAGTGCGCAGTGCGGCACGGATCTGCCGCTGGGACGCGTAGACCGGCTGAGCGGCTAGCGGCTTCGTATCGGGCTTTGATACCGGGCCTTGATGCCGGCTCGGTACTGGCTTGGCGGGCCCTCGCAGAACGAGGGCCTCACGGATCAGCTGACTTCGCGGACTTCGGTTTCCAGCCGGAACGAATCGGTCCCTTCATCACCGGGGATCGCGCCGTTTTGACGGCTCAGCAATTCGCGGTAGAGACCCGGTTGATGACGCAGCACGCCCGGCTCGCCGTCATCGATGACCTTGCCATTGCTCATCACCACGATCCGATCGAAGTTCTGCAGCGTCGACAGCCGGTGCGCGATCGCAATCACGGTACGGCCCCGCATCAGCCTATCCAATGCCTGCTGGATCGCATCTTCCGAGGCGCTATCGAGTGCCGATGTCGCTTCGTCGAGCAGCAGAATCGGCGCATTCTTTAAAATCGCCCGTGCGATCGCGATACGCTGGCGCTGACCGCCGGACAGCTTGACGCCCCGATCGCCGACGATCGTATCGAACCCTTCCGGCATCGCTTCGATGAACTCCGTGCAACGCGCTTCCGTCGCCGCCGCATAGACTTCTTCCTTGCTCGCGCCCGGTCGTCCGTACTGGATATTCTCGAATACGGTGCGATGGAACAGTGAGATATCCTGCGGCACCAACGCGATCGAGTGACGCAGGCTGTCCTGCGTCAACATTGCAATATTCTGACCGTCTACGCGCACTTCGCCGCCTTGCGGATCGTAGAAGCGTTGCAGCAACGCCAACACCGTCGATTTGCCGGCACCGGAGCGGCCGATCAAACCGACGCGCTGGCCGGGTTCGATCGATAGATTGAAATTTTCGAGAATCGGCTTGCGACGGGGATACGCAAACGTCGTATTGACGAAATCCACGCGACCGCCTTTTTCGACGAGCGTCGACGCATTCGAATCGTCCGGCATGCCATGCGGTTGCAGCAGCGTTTCCACGGCTTCCGATAGACGTGCGACGTGCTGCGTCACATCCACGAGCGCCACCGCGAGATCGCGCGTACCGTGCAGAATCGTGAACCCGAGCGAACTCACCAGTACGATATCGCCCGATGTCGCTTGCCCGCGTTGCCACAGCATCAATGCCCAGCCCAACAGGCCGGCAGACAGCAACGCGGTGACGACCGCATGCAGCAAACGCAACTTTTCCAGATACAGCAGGCTGCGCGTGCGGGTCCCCATTTCCTCGCCGACCTTCGCAGCGAAGCGTTGCTGCTCGCGGAAAGTGGCACCGAATGCGCGCACCAAACCCATATTGCCAATGACGTCGACCAGTTCGCCGTCCACCGCCGCGGCCCGCGACGCGAACGCGTGATGGCGCTTCGTCCCGCGGCCTGCCAATTTGAACAGCACCACCGACAGAATCGCCGAGGTCCCTAGCAATCCTGCTGCCATCAACGGATTCACCGCGATGATCATGAAAATCGCGCCGATCACCGCGATGCACGGCGGCAGCACATTCCACGCGAAAGTGTTCTCGGCAATATAGATCGCGTTCGAGGTCGCGGTGATGCGGCTGGCCAACATGCCGGGCTGCTTCTCGGCGAAGAAGTTCGGCGAATGACCGCTCAGGTAACGAAACAGATCGCGACGCAAATCGCCGGTGACCTGCACGAACGTATGACCGGCAACCCAGCCGCCCACCCGCCAGGACATATTGTCGGCGGCAATCAGCGCGACCAGAATGCCGAAGGCGCTCCAAAGCGCGGTATTGCCTTCGCGACCATGACCCAATACATCGATCAGGTGTTTGATCGCATACTGCGAGGCCAGCGCGCAACCCACTGCGGTCAACACGCTGATCAGAATGATCGTATGCGCCATCGGGTGACGCTTGATGTAGCTGAACAGAAACGCGATCGGACGGCTGGCATAGCTAGCCATGTCCGCATAACGAGCATTGCGCTCGGCCGGAGAGAGTTGCTCGAAAGCGGTGTCAGTCGGGCCGTGGTAGGTATTTGACATATTCTGGACCTGTACGGATCGATTCGAATGATAGAGCGCGACCGGAATCGCCGCCGGGCGAAAAGGTGCGGGCGGAAAGGGATTGTCAGTTATTCGCTACAGTCCGAATTCCCTGCGTCCACCCACGAACTTGCTGAAAAGTGCATCGTTCAACACTATTCTGACAGTCTGCCATTGATCACGAGCGCGTGCGCGCCGCGTTCGACTGTCGGCATACACACTGTACGCGAGCCTCGTGACCGATTGAATCGCATAATGTTTCATTAATGTAACAACGTAAATAGTTTGAAAGAAGCTAGCGACACGGTAAAAAGCACCCTTCATAATCTGCCCTGATGCAAAAAAGACCGATCTCCTGATATGTTCGAATACCGAACAGGGGCCTGTCTACAGCATCGGTTAGCGGTTTCTGTTATCTTCTTGCGCTTTCGACGTCGGGAAATACCCGTTGATGGCGCTAAGTGTTAGTCAGCCTATCCCGACATATTCCGAAAGGGGAAAATTGCCATGCGAATCGCTCAGATCGCTCCGCTACACGAAGCGGTTCCGCCGAAACTGTACGGCGGAACGGAACGGGTCGTATCTTATCTCACCGAAGCATTGGTGGAACTCGGTCATGATGTAACGTTGTTCGCCAGCGGCGATTCGCAGACGTCGGCCAAACTGGATGCCGTCTGGCCGCAGGCACTGCGTCTTGATCCGACGATCCGCGACACGGTCGGTCCACATATGCTGCTGGTCGAGCACGTGCGTCAGCGCGCGGAAGAGTTCGATGTGCTGCATTTTCATATCGACTATTACCCGTTCGCGTTGATGAGCCGTCAGAACGTGCCGCATATGACGACGATGCATGGCCGTCTGGATCTTCCGGAATTGCAACCGATTTTCCGTGCTTTCCCGAACGAAACCGTCAATTCGATTTCCGATCACCAGCGCCAGCCGTTGCCGCAGGCGAATTGGTCGACGACCGTTCTGCACGGGCTGCCTGAGAACTTGCTGACGCCACGCACCGACGTCAAGCCGGGCTATCTGGCGTTTCTCGGCCGGATCTCGCCGGAGAAGGGTCTGGACCGCGCGATCCGTATCGCCGCGCGTGCCGGCATGCCGTTGAAGATCGCGGCCAAGCTGGACAATGCTGACCGTGCGTATTTCGAAAACGAAATAAAGCCGTTGCTGTCGCAGGCACACGTCGAATTCATCGGCGAAATCAACGAAGCGCAAAAGCCCGCTTTCCTGGGCGGCGCGCATGCGTTGATTTTCCCGATCGACTGGCCGGAGCCGTTCGGTCTAGTGATGATCGAGGCGATGGCCTGCGGTACGCCGGTAATCGCTTTCAATCGCGGGTCGGTGCCGGAAGTGATCGACAACGGTGTGTCGGGTTTCATCGTCGAAGACGAAATCGGTGCGGTGGCGGCAATCAATCGTCTGCATCTGCTGCCGCGTGAAATCGTGCGTCGCCGTTTCGAAGAGCGCTTCACCGCGAAGCGGATGGCGCTCGAATATGTGGCTGCGTATGAAAAACTGATCGAGCAAAATCAGCAGCGTCCGTCGCTGCGTGAAGTCGCTGCCGGCTGAGCGATTCGCTAAGTGGCCCCCCACGCCCGCGTTCTCGTGAGAGAGCGCGGGCGTTTGTCTTTGGCGGATTGATGCGGAAAAACAACGAACGCATCGTGCACGATGGCGGCACGCGGATTGCCGACTGACTCTCTATAATGCCTAGCGACCTTGGTATTCATATCGGTACGTAGGCAGGGCAGGCGTCTTATCAGGAGAGGTTTGTGCAGAGCAATCAGCAAGCGCGCGGCGATGAGCGAGGAGACGGACGAGGGGACGACGCGCCGGGAAGTGCCTCACTGTTCGCGCTGCGCGCCATCGGCATCATTTTCGTCGCACGGTGGATCTACTCGATGTCGGAGAGCGGATTTGGCGAGACGTTGCGGAGCTTCGGCTATTCGCCGATCGCGATGCTGCACATCCTCTATCTGTTCCTGTTGGTCGTGTTGCCTGGCGCGCGGCCTGGCAATCAACACCCGTTTCAACCGATGCCACGGTGGCTGCGCCAATTGCTGCGCGTGTTGTCGATACTGGGCGGCGCGTTCGCGGTGTTTTCGATCATTTATTATGCCGTGTCTGCCGGCATTGATGCATTACGCGAGGCGGTCACCGCGTCGAATGGTTGGTTGGTCGTGGCTCCATTGCTTTATTTTTGGGCCGCCTGGCTCTGCCGTCGCCGCTCGCTATGGCGAACGCGCGCGACGGCGGGACGATTCGCGATCGGTTGTCTCGGCGTGGCAATCGACGGCGAAACCCGCACCGCGACGGTCTGGGATCAAAATCGCAAGATCGGCCAATACGGTGCGAACGAGCTGACCGTGCGTCAGGACCGTTCCACCTTCATTACGCGTATCGATTTGATCTGGTCGTCGCTTGCGGCGGCGGGCCACAATCGCAAGCGCGTGTTTCGGCTCCACACGATCAAGGCATCGGACCGCGCATCGGCAACGGCGCTCGACAATGCGCTGAAACGTGTCTAATCGATGCGTCGATAAACGCTCAGCAACTCGTCGCGATCCCCTTGCCGGGCACCGGTCCAAAAGCGGTGCCATGGCGCGCCCGGCGTTGTCGGCTTTGCCGCATGCCCTTGAACGATCAGCCAGCGGCACGCTGTGGCATCGTGTGGGCCGATGGGTTGATGCAGGATATCGGCGTAGTAATAGAGCATCGGCGCTTCCGACTCGCCCAGATAACGACTCGCCATGCAGTCGCCCGCCAACCACTCTGAATGAATCTTCTGTCGCAAATCGGTAAAGACAGGTCCATAGCTCTTTGCTTGATCGAGCCAGGGCAGCAGCAGGGTATAGACTAATCCCCATGTCAACGTCGCGCCCGCTGCCCACGATAACGGACCCCGCCAGCGCGTCTGGGCCCTTAACGTCGGCATCAGCCAGAGCCAGGCGGCGCTGATCAGTACACCGGCGACGATTTCAATCGGGCGCAGTGGCAAGCGATAGTCGAGCGGCAGCCACTTGCCGAGAAAAGCGAGCGGTCGATGGGCGGCAATCGGTTCGCGCATCACCCACCATGCCCCCCAGATGACCACCGCCGCCATGCCGAACAGCATCCGGCTGCCGATGTCCCAATATCGCGACAGCCGTTCAGGCAGCCGAAGCCAGAAGTCGGCGGCCAACAGTGCGGCGGGCAGCACGAATGGCAGTAGGTAAAGCTGGCGGGCGGTCGCAGAAAACGACAGCACCAGCAAGCCCAAGCCCCCGAACACGCAGGCAGTCAACAAGGCCGGATCGCGCAGTCGTCGCCAGCCGCCCAGCGCCAGTCCAGCGAGTGCCAGCGGACCGACCGGAAAGCCGGACGACAGCGCCGCCTTGATCACGAACCAGCGCTCGTTTTCCGATCCTAACGCGGGCACGGAGAATCCGAGAAACCGGCCGACGTTGTTGTCCCAGAACCAAGTCATGAACAGTGCGGGTGCCGCGCGGTATAACAGCAAGGGCCAGACGGTGGCGAACGGCAGACAGCAGAGCATCGCAAACGCGACCGCACGCATATAGGCGCGATTGCGGCATCCCGGATGAAGGAGTCCCACACCCACCACGGTCAAAAAGAAGATTGCCGGGATGAAGAGTCCCTTCGACATCAACGCGATGCCGACGCCCACGCCAAAGCCTCCTCCTCGAGGATCTTCTCAGTCTCTATCTTGAATCCATCGAGCGTTGGCGTGATGAGCCCGTTCTCCCGCAACTGCTCGAACATGTC
>CAWUJR010000170.1:0-7635 GCA_963922375.1 uncultured Robbsia sp. | reverse complement strand
CAGCTTAGTGGCTCAGTCGGCCGAGCATCAGGAATTCCATCAACGCCTTTTGCACGTGCAAACGGTTTTCCGCTTCTTCCCATACGACGCTCTGCGGACCGTCGATCACATCGGCGCTGACTTCCTCGCCACGGTGAGCAGGCAAGCAGTGCATGAACAGCGCATCCGGCACCGCGACCGCCATCATCTCTGCATCCACGCACCAGTCTGCGAATGCTTTTTTACGTGCCTCGTTCTCGGCCTCGAAGCCCATGCTGGTCCAGACATCGGTGGTCACCAGATGGGCGCCCCGGCAGGCGAGCAGCGGATCGTCGACGATCTCGATGCTGCCGTTGTCGCCGGCGAACACCAGCGCCGGGTCGAGACGATAGCCGGGTGGGGTGGACACGCGCAGCGTGAAGCCAAGGATGCGTGCCGCTTCGATCCACGTGTAGGCCATATTGTTCGCATCGCCGACCCACGCGACGGTCTTGCCCTGAATCGAGCCGCGCTGTTCGTGAAACGTAAAGATATCGGCCAGCACCTGGCACGGATGGTACTCGTTGGTCAGCCCGTTGATGACCGGCACACGCGAATGCGCGGCGAAGCGCTCGATGATTTCCTGGCCGAACGTGCGAATCATGATCACGTCGGTCATCCGCGAGATCACCTGCGCGGCGTCCTCGATCGGCTCACCACGCCCCAATTGCGTGTCGCGGGTGTTCAGGAAGACCGCATGGCCACCCAGTTGATGGATGCCGGCTTCGAACGACAGGCGCGTACGCGTCGAATTCTTCTCGAAGATCATCGCCAGCGTACGATCGTGCAACGGATGATAAGTTTCGTAGCGCTTGAACTTCTGCTTCAGGATACGGGTACGTTCGAGCAGATAATCATACTCGTCGAGCGATAAATCCTTGAAGCGCAGATAGTGGCGAATGGTTTTTTCGGTCATAAAGAGGCGGTGGCCCCGGGTCGGTGAAAAGAATAAAAACCGACGCTATCCACCGTTTTTTTCCAGTTAATGACCCAAAGCATAGAGGATTATGGCGGTTTTGACGAGTCCGGTAGGCGGGCGGCTCGCGCCGGAAGCGTTTGCGCAGGCATCGAAACACGTGCGGCTCACCCGGGTCGCGTCTCGAATCACGGTATAATTGAGACTCGATTCTGCTCGCGACCGAACTTTGGAATCTTCGTTGTCATAGCCTATGTCCGAGAAAACTCCGCGCGAATATTTTGTTCAGGGCATCACGTCGAACGGCAAGAAATTCCGGCCGAGCGACTGGTCCGAACGTCTTGCTGGTGTCATGTCCTCTTTTGGGCCTGGCGCCTCCGGACGCAATGCGCGGCTCAAATACTCGCTTTATGTACGCCCGATCATGTTCGGTGACATCAAGTGCGTCGTCGTCGACGAGCGGCTCCGCGACAGTGAGCCGATGGCATTTGAGTTCGTGATGAATTTCGCCAAGGACAATGATCTGCAGGTCACAGAAGGGTGCTTGATCTTTGAGGATCGACCGCGCTGATCTCGGCATCGATCATCGCGCTACTCTCGGCCTGGCTTCCATCTCGTACCGCTTCGGCGCGACGCGCCTGATAGCAACGTCAAACGAGCGCCCACCGACGATCGAACACCACGCAAAAAAGCCCGTTTTCACGGGCTTTTTTTCTTACCGCTGCGGTAAAGCGCGCTGACCGCCGAAGCGGCTGGCACGCCCCGTCAGCAAGCGCGATTACGCTTGAGCGGCTTGGCCTGCGACCGCTTGCTTCTTCAGGCGAGCAGCCAGGCGGCTCTTCAGGCGAGCAGCCTTGTTCTTGTGGATAACGCGCTTGTCAGCCATCGTATCGAGCGTCTTCACCGACAGCTTGAATGCATCGGTGGCTTTCGTCAGATCGCCAGCCGTGATCGCCTTGACCACGTTCTTGACGGAAGTACGCGCTTGCGAGCGTTGCGCCGAGCGCAATGCGTTGCGTTGCTTGCTTTGACGAGCGCGCTTGATAGCTTGGGCAGTATTGGCCATGAAAAGTTACCTTGTCCTGTTTTTTCAGTTCCGGCGCCGGTTTTCGATGAGTCGACGCCGGGTTGGTACAGTGCTCGACCACGCCTCGGGCAGAAAAACTGCCCGCCAACGTAAGCAAGTGCGTACTTTTGTTCAAACCCGCGAAACCGAAAATAACCGGAGAAGCGAAAAGGGATGATTCGAAACCGCAAATTATAGCTGGTTTCGTCCGACCAGAGCAAGCACTGTCTTTCAATAGTGTCGCTGGCCGCGCATTGTACGCCGTATGCGAGTGCTGTGGGGCGTCGCACCCGCGCTGAAATGGTGTCGATACGTGCGCCTCGCGCCTGTGCGGGGAAGCGCTGCGCGGCCGCAGAGGGCGGCATTCGGTGTTTCGCAACGGGGTCCCGGACGCATAGATATAATAGGGGCAACATGAATCTACTCAAAGCCCTCCTGACCGTCAGCGGATTCACCCTGCTGTCGCGTATCACCGGATTAGCCCGCGAGACCCTGATTGCCAGGGCATTCGGCGCCAGTATTTATACCGACGCTTTCAACGTCGCATTCCGGATTCCCAATCTCCTTCGGCGCCTGTCCGCCGAAGGCGCGTTCTCTCAGGCATTCGTGCCGATTCTTGCCGAATTCAAGAATCAGCGAGGACACGATGCGACTAAAGCACTGGTGGATGCCACGGCGACAGTGCTGGCCTGGTTCCTTGCCGTGTTGTCGGTGATCGGCATTCTGGGCGCGAGTGGTGTCGTATTTGCCGTTGCCACCGGTTTGGAGCACGAAGGGCGTGCATTTCCGCTTGCCGTCCATATGACGCGCATCATGTTCCCGTACATCGCGTTCATTTCGCTGACATCGCTCGCCTCCGGCGTCTTGAACACTTACAAGAATTTCTCGATGCCGGCGTTCGCGCCGTTGTTGCTGAATGTCAGCTTCATTATCGCCGCGCTCTTCGTCGCCCCGCATCTGCAGACGCCGATCTACGCGATGGCGATGGCAGTGTTGGCAGGCGGCATTTTGCAGTTGGCAGTGCAACTGCCGGCGCTCAAGCGAATCGATATGGTGCCGCGTATCGGCCTGAACCCGGCGAAAGCGCTGGCGCATCCGGGCGTCAAGCGGGTGCTGTGGAAGATGCTGCCGGCTACCTTCGGCGTGTCGGTGGCCCAGTTGAGCCTGATCATCAATACCAACATCGCGTCGCGGCTGGCCGCGGGCAGCGTGTCATGGCTTTCGTACGCGGACCGCCTGATGGAGTTTCCGACGGCGTTGCTGGGGGTGGCGCTCGGGACCATCCTGTTGCCCAGTCTGTCGAAAGCACATGCCGATGGAGATGCGGCCGAATACTCGTCATTGCTGGATTGGGGGCTGCGGCTGACATTCCTGTTTGCGGCACCCAGTGCGATCGCGCTGTTCACCTTCGCGGCACCGTTGACGGCAACGCTGTTCAACTACGGCCGATTTGGTGCCCATGATGTCACGATGGTCGCGCATGCATTGACCGGCTATGGCGTCGGCCTGCTCGGGCTGATCCTGATCAAGATTCTCGCGCCCGGCTTCTACGCGAAGCAGGACATCAAGACGCCGGTCATCTTCGCGATCACCGTCATGATCGTGACGCAGCTCTGCAACTATGTGTTCGTGCCGCGCTTCGCGCATGCCGGACTGGCGTTGTCGATCGGCGTGGGCGCGTCGTTGAATGCAGTGCTGTTGTTCATCGGTCTGCGCATGCGCGGTCTCTATACGCCGTCGCCAGGTTGGCTGAAATTCTTCGTGCAACTGCTGGGGGCATGCCTCGTGCTTGCAGGCGTGATGATGTGGTTTGCGCAGACCTTCGACTGGGTCGGCCTGGGGAGCACGCCGATGCTGCGTCTGGCATTGCTCGGTGCCAGTCTGATCGTCTTCGCGGCGCTTTATTTTGCGATACTGATGTTGATGGGCTTCAAATACAGCTACTTCCGACGGAGAGTGACGTGACGAAGTCGACGCGGATGCACGAATATTTTGCGGCACTGGTGGCGGACGACGAGGGTTTGCCGTTGACGGAAACCGCGCTGTCGTTGGCGCAGGATGCGTATCCGGACCTCGACTTGCAAGGGGTGCTGGCCGACATCGACGGATTGGCTGAGCGTTTGAAGAAGCGTTTGCCCAAAGACGCGGGGCATGCGCAAAAGCTAAGCTTGATGAACCGATTTTTCTTTCGGGAGTTGGGTTTTGCTGCCAATCTGAACGATTTCAGCGACCCGGACAACAGCCATCTGAACATCGTATTGCGTAAGCGGCGCGGTATCCCGATCTCGCTGGCGGTGTTGTACTTGGAAATAGCACAGCAGATTCAGTTGCCGGTGGCCGGCATATCGTTCCCCGGCCATTTCATGTTGCGGGCAACGTTACCGGGCGGCGAAGTCATCATGGATCCGACCACCGGTGACTCTCTTGGCGAAGGCCGTTTGATGGAAATGCTCGAGCCGTATGTCGTGCGACGCGGCGAGGCTGTCGGCAGCACGCTGCGCGCGTTGCTGGCGCCGGCGACGTCGCGCGAGATCATCGCCCGCATGCTACGCAATCTGAAGATTATCTATATGCAGACAGAGCGCTGGCAACGGTTGCTGGGTGTGCAGCAACGTCTGGTCATCCTCCTGCCGCAAAACATCGAGGAGCGCCGGGACCGGGGGTTGGCATTCGCCCGGTTAGACTATTTCCGGCCCGCCATCGAAGACCTGCAAGGTTATCTTGAAGAGCGGCCGGATGCCGAAGATGCGACGGTGATCGAGTCGCAGCTTATCGACTTGCGCCAACGCGCGCAACAAGGTAGCGAAGGGCGGCGCTGACATCGTCCGGCGGACGATGTCAGGCGGCCCGTTCTCACGGAAGCCGCCGTGCGCTTAGTCTTTCAGCGCATCGAACACGCGGTTACGGATTTCGTCGACTGAACCCTGGCCCGAAATGCGGCGATAGATCGGTGCGGCCGTCCCGTCATGTCGGTCCGAATGCGCCCATTGCTGATAGTAGTCGACCAGCGGGCGTGTCTGCGCGTTGTAGACGTCAAGGCGCTTTCGCACCGTTTCTTCCTTGTCGTCGTTGCGCTGAATCAATGCTTCGCCGGTTTCGTCGTCGTGTCCTGCGACCTTCGGCGGATTGAATTCGACGTGATACGTCCGACCTGATGGTGCATGCACGCGGCGACCGCTGATGCGGGTGATGATCTCGTCGAACGGAACATCGATTTCCAACACGTGATCGATGGCAACGCCGCCATTGCGCAGCGCTTCCGCTTGCGGAATAGTGCGGGGAAAACCATCGAACAGATAACCGTTCGCGCAGTCCGGCGATTGCAGACGTTCTTTGACGAGATTGATGATCAGCTCATCGGTCACGAGCTCGCCGGCATCCATGAAGCGCTTGGCTTCGATACCCAGCGGCGAGCCGGCTTTCACTGCGGCGCGCAGCATATCGCCGGTCGAAATTTGCGGAATGCCGAAGTGTTCCTTGATGAAGGTGGCTTGGGTTCCTTTGCCCGCGCCGGGCGCGCCTAGTAAGATCAAACGCATGACGATGACTCCGTTTCGATGGATAGGGGAATGGGGTTGTCGCCCACCTCGCTCACCCAGTCGCAGCGGAAGTATCACGCTGAGAGGCGCTCGGAGGCGGGCGCGCAAAGACATTGCTTCACGCGAATTATTCGATGCGGTACGTTGCCGACCACGGACCATCGCGGTTGACGCGCCGCCTACCGGCAGCGACGCCCACTGTTATGCCGCCAGGGGCAGCCATGGCGGAAGCACTCACACCATCACACTGCCCTGATCGCACAGCCATAGCGTTCGCAATCGACTCGCCGACTGGCCACACCAAGCCTGCCCGATTATGCCATGGTTGCCCCGGCATCAGCGGCGAAAGCGGCCCGCGCCCGCGCCAGATCTTCAGGCGTATCCACACCTGGCGGCGGCGCGGCGTCGGTGACCTTGACGGCAATGCGTTCGCCATGCCAAATCGCGCGTAATTGTTCCAACGACTCCGCCCGCTCTAGCGGAGACGCGGCCAGCGTCGGGTAACGTCGTAAGAATCCGACGCGATACGCATAGATACCGATATGCCGATAGACCGGCGCGGCAGCGTCCAACGTCAGCGTGCTGCGGCTATTGGCCACATCGGTCGACGCGCTCGAATTCAGCACATTCCTATAGCTATCACGGAACCAGGGTATCGGCGCGCGGGAAAAGTACAGTGCGGTACCACGCGCATCGATCACGACTTTGACCGCGTTCGGATCGAACGCTTCGTCGATCGATGCGACCGGATGAGCGGCGGTCGCGATCGCACAATCTGGGTGCTCTGCCAGATGGCGCGCGACGTCCGCGACCAGTGCAGGATCGATCAGCGGCTCGTCGCCCTGGACGTTGACGACCAGTGTGTCGTCGGACCAGCCGAGTCGGCTGGCGACTTCGGCGAGGCGGTCGGTACCGGAGGGATGATCGTCGCGCGTGAGCATCGCATCGAAGCCATAGGCCTTCACTGCTTCGACCACACGTGCCGAGTCGGTCGCGACGATCACCTGCGTCGCGCCGGAGCGTTGCGCGCGTTGGGCGACATGGACCACCATGGGACGCCCGCCGATATCGGCGAGTGGCTTGTCCGGCAAACGGGTGGAGGCGAGGCGCGCCGGTACGACGGCCACGAACGGTGGTATCGCGCTCAGATCATCGATCGAAGGCATCGCGGCTTGCTCAGAGACTATCGGGCGACGGTTGATCGTCGCGTGGGGAGCGTTCGTTCGACGCTGACGCATTGGACGCGGCAGGCACCGCGGACGCCCCCGTCGTTGCCGGTCCGTCGGGATCGACGCGGCGGCCTTCGACCGTGGTGCGCGCTTCATCGGCGAGCATTACCGGAATGCCGTCCTGAATCGGGAACGCAAGCTTGTCTGTCGCGCAGATCAATTCCTGCGCATTGCGGTCGTACTTAAGCGGACCCTTGCAAAGGGGACACACGAGAATTTCAAGCAGGCGAGCGTCCACGGACCTTCTCCACAACAAGCGCTATCAAACGGGGATCAAGCACGCCCTGGACAGGGACTGCCCACAGTCGGGCATCGTGCCAACCGGCGCATTTTACCGCATCCTTTTCCGTCACAAGGATCGCATCCACATCATCGCCCTCGAACGGGTTCGTATCAAAGCGTTGGTGATCGGCGAGAGGACGCGTTTTTGGGGCGATGCCATGGTCGCGCAGCATCGCAAAGAAGCGTTCCGGCGCGCCTATACCCGCGGCGGCAAGGATCCGTTGCGAGGGCGCAGCGAATGCCGCCAGCGGCAATCGTTCCTGCGGCGCATCGATGCGCCACGCCTCGTCGGGCACTAGGCGCAACGCGGTCGTGTTCGGCCAGGGCGGAAGCGTCTTTGCGAAGGGATCGTTGATCAGTGTCGCGTCGCGGTGACGACGCATCGGTTCGCGTAATGGGCCGGCCGGCAGGAGAAAGCCATTGCCGCCCAGGCGCTGATCGAAGACGACGATTTCCACATCCCGTCCGAGACGGTAATGTTGCAGTCCATCGTCGCTGACGATCACATCGACAGTCGGATGTGCGGCGCGCAACGCCCGCGCGGCGGCCACTCTGTCTGCACAGACGAAGACCGGCGCACCGGTA
>CAWUJR010000169.1:0-7648 GCA_963922375.1 uncultured Robbsia sp. | reverse complement strand
TCCCGTCTCCGCCGCTTGCGCCCGCACAACATCTGGAGGATTCCGAGTGAGCATCTCGCCCCCCAACGCGGCACCCACGGATACGCCGCGCCGTCGTGTGGTCGGCTCCGACGACACGACCGTCCATCGCACGTTGACCGCGCGCAACCTTGAAAAGCGTTACGGTGCCCGCACGGTCGTCAAGGATGTGTCGCTCGAGGTCTCCAGCGGCGAGGTAGTGGGACTGCTCGGCCCGAACGGCGCGGGCAAGACCACGTCGTTTTATATGATCGTCGGCCTGGTGCCGCTGGATGCGGGCGACATCCTGCTGAACGACGAGGTCATCTCGCAGCTGCCGATCCACTTGCGCGCGACGCTCGGGTTGTCTTACCTGCCGCAGGAAGCGTCGGTGTTTCGCAAGCTCACCGTCGAACAGAACATCCGCGCGGTGCTCGAACTGCAACGCAATGAAAAGGGACGCTCGCTGTCGAAAGCGGAACTGACCGAGCGCACCGATTCGCTTCTGGAAGAACTGCAGATCACGCATTTGCGCAATAACCCGGCATTGTCGTTGTCTGGGGGCGAACGTCGGCGGGTCGAGATTGCCCGCGCACTGGCGACGGATCCGGGCTTCATCCTGCTCGACGAGCCGTTTGCCGGCGTCGATCCGATTGCCGTGCTCGAGATTCAGAAGATCGTCCGCTTTTTGAAAAGCCGCAATATCGGCGTCTTGATCACCGACCATAACGTGCGGGAGACGCTGGGTATTTGCGACCACGCGTATATCATCAGCGACGGTCGCGTGCTGGCGTCGGGCGTGCCGTCCGACATCATCGAAAACGAAAATGTTCGCCGTGTCTACCTGGGCGAGCACTTTAGGATGTAATTTTCGTCTCTGCAGCTCGAATTGTTGTCATTCGACATCGTATAGAGCAAATGTCAGGCCAGGTGCACCCGTGCCGCACATTTGATGGTTTCGTCGGTGGGACAAAGCCACTACAATACTTGTCGACACCATGAAAGCCAGCCTCCAGTTACGCCTCTCACAGCATCTTGCGCTCACGCCGCAGCTGCAGCAATCCATCCGATTGCTGCAGCTTTCGACGTTGGAGTTACAGCAAGAAGTCGCTACCGCCGTCGCCCAGAATCCCCTTCTCGAAAATGAAGAGGACTGGGGCGCGAAGTCGTTGCGCGTCGCCACAGATGGATCGCTGGTCGGTCCGGGGCCGTCGTCGCACCAGCAAAATGGGGCCGAAGGCACGCAACGATCGGACGACGCGTCAGGTACGCCATCGGATGGTGCGGGCGGCGCGGAGCGCGACGGTGAAGCCGGCGGCCTCGAATCGGTTGGTCGCGACGATAATGGCGACGCCCCGAGCTGGAGTCTGGACGACTATGCGCGCCCCGGCGGCAATGGCAGCGGCGATGGCGACGACGACATGCCGCCGATGCAATTGGAAGAAGTGCAGACGAATCTGCGCGATCATCTGAACGACCAACTCGCGTTGACACAGGTGGATGCGCGCGATCGGGTATTGGTCAATTTTCTGATCGAATCGATCGACGACGCCGGTTACCTCACCACCAGTCTTGATGAAATCGTCGCCGAATTGCCCCCGGATTATGGGATCGACATCGACGACTTGAGCAATGCGCTGGCGCTGTTGCATAGCTTCGATCCACCCGGCGTAGGGGCCCGCTCGCCGGCAGAATGCCTGTCGCTGCAGTTGCGACGCCTGGACAACACCCCTACCCGGGCGCTGGCGCTCGAGATCGTAGGCAAACATCTGGAATTGCTGGCCGCGCGCGATTTCACACGGCTGCGACGACATCTGAAAGTCAGTGACGATGCGCTGCGCGAAGCGCACACGCTGATTCGTTCGCTGGAGCCCTTTCCGGGCGCAGCGTACGGCGGCTCCGAAGCAGATTACGTCGTACCGGACGTACTGGTCAGAAAGAGCAATCAAGGCTGGATTGCCGAATTGAACCCCGAGGTCGTCCCCCGCCTGCGCATCAACAATCTGTATGCGAATATTCTGCGGAACAATCGCGGTGACCCGGGCAGCGGTTCGTTGCGTCAACAATTACAAGAAGCCCGCTGGCTGATCAAGAATATTCAACAGCGATTCGACACGATTCTGCGTGTTGCGCAAGCGATCGTCGAGCGGCAAAAGAATTTCTTTGCGCATGGGGAAATCGCCATGCGTCCCTTGGTTTTGAGGGAAATTGCTGATACGCTAGGTTTACACGAGTCGACTGTGTCGCGCGTCACCACCGGCAAATACATGCTGACGCCCTCGGGAACACTCGAATTCAAGTTTTTCTTCGGGTCGCATGTATCGACGGATACCGGTGGCTCCGCGTCGTCCACTGCGATTCGTGCACTGATCAAGCAATTGATAGGAGCTGAAAACCCGAAAACACCGCTTTCGGATAGCCGGATCGCAGAATTGCTTGGGGAACAAGGCTTCGTCGTCGCCCGTCGAACGGTCGCTAAGTACCGCGAAGCCCTTCGCATTCCGGCTGTCAACCTCCGCAAGTCTTTGTAGCCCGGCGCATGTCGCGCCGGGTTCATACCGGCCGCGACGGATAGCCTCTTTCGAGAGGATTCGCCCGGCCCCAGCATGGGAGAGCAGCAATGAATTTGACCATCAGTGGACACCATCTCGACGTCACGCCTGCACTGCGCGAATATGTGGTGAACAAGCTTGATCGCGTGCTCAGGCATTACGACCAAGTAATTGATGCGGCAGTGCTGCTTGTGGTGGACAACCATCGGGAAAAAGACAAGCGGCAGCGGGCTGAAATCACACTGAGAGTCAAAAAGCGGGACATCTACGTCGAAAGCGCCGATGGCGACTTGTACGCAGCCATCGATCTGCTGGTGGATAAGCTGGACCGCCAGGTGTTGCGTCACAAGGACCGTCTTCAGGGACACCCACGCGATGCGATCAAGTATCGGGCGGACGGCGTCGAGGCGGGCCTTCTATAAGCAGTTAGGCAGCGCCGCCGCGCATGCGGCGCGACGATTGGACGCGCTGCGCGCTTTCCGGCGTCGATGATCCGCTGGCAAGACAGCCGATATGCAGCTTTACCGCGCCCTTTGCATGGATGGCGCGGTAAAAAAGGCCGACGACAGAGTCGTCGGCTTTATCTTTTCGCCGGACAGTGATAAAACCAGATAGATGTTGCTCCCTGTGAGCGCTAGATCGAATCCGGCTGTTCTATAATGTGTCGTTCATGTGTCGTCCGTCATCGGGGGAGTGTCGGCTAGGGATCGCCGTGCGATTCTCGCCTTTCAAAATGAATCGTCTAGCCAAACTGTTACCGCCCGAGAATGTGGTTCTGGGCCTGTCCGTTACCAGTAAAAAGCGTGTCTTCGAGCAAGCCGGCCTGATTTTTGAAAATCAGAACGGTATTGCGCGCAGCATCGTGACCGATAATCTGTTTGCCCGCGAACGGCTCGGCTCTACCGGTCTGGGCGAAGGCGTTGCCATTCCCCATGGCCGCATCAAGGGACTGAAACAACCGCTTGCCGCCTTTGTCCGTCTCGACGAAGCGATTGCCTTCGAATCTCCCGATGGTCAGCCTGTTTCGTTATTGATATTTTTGTTGGTTCCCGAACAGGCGACGCAGCAACATCTTGAGATTCTGTCCGAAATAGCCCAGCTGCTGTCCGACCGCGACGCGCGCGAAGCACTGGCCTCAGAGCCGGACGCGATTGTCGTGCACCGCTTGCTGACCGAATGGCAAAGCTGAACACCCGAATCGTGATTTAGCACACTCAGCACCCATTGCGTGGAGTCGGTGGTTCATGGATATGTCCAGTATCAATGCGCAAAGTATTTTCGATGACAACGCGGCCGAGCTGAAGCTCAGTTGGCTGACCGGTCATGAGGGATGGGAGCGGGGATTCTCGGCCGAGACGGTAGCAAACGCAACGTCGGGGGCCGATCTGGTCGGCCACTTGAATTTGATTCACCCGAATCGGATTCAAGTATTAGGCGATGCCGAATTAGAATACTACCAACGACAATCCGAAGAGGCCCGCTCGCGCCATATGGCCGAGTTGATTGCGCTCGAACCGCCGTTTCTCGTGATCGCCGGGATGACCGAGATGCCCGACGAGTTGGTGCTGCGCTGTACGCGCTCTTCCACGCCGATTTTTACGACGCCCCTCTCCTCTGCCGCTGTCATCGATAGTCTGCGACTCTATATGTCGCGCATTCTCGCGCCACGCGCGACGATGCATGGGGTGTTCCTTGACATCTTGGGCATGGGTGTCTTGCTGACCGGCGATTCCGGTTTAGGCAAAAGTGAACTTGGTCTCGAGCTGATCAGCCGCGGCAATGGGCTCGTGGCGGACGACGCGGTCGATTTCGTCCGGCTCGGGCCGGATTTCATCGAGGGACGTTGCCCGCCACTCCTGCAAAATCTGCTCGAAGTGCGCGGTCTCGGCCTGCTGGATATCAAAACGATCTTCGGTGAAACGGCGGTGCGTCGTAAAATGAAACTGAAACTGATCGTGCATCTGGTTCGGCGTCCGGATGGTGAATTTCATCGGCTGCCGCTCGATGCGCAGACCGTCGACGTGCTCGGTCTGCCGATCTCGAAAGTCAATATCCAGGTGGCCGCGGGCCGCAATCTCGCCGTGCTGGTCGAAGCGGCGGTACGCAACACCATTCTGCAACTGCGCGGCATCGATACCTTGCGCGATTTCATGGATCGGCAACGCTTGGCCATGCAGGATCCGGATAGCCAATTTCCGGGCAAGCTTATCTGACGCCGCAAACAAGCGCTCGGCGCACCGTGCCGGTGCTATGATGAAACAGCGCGTCGAAGCTACGCAGTGCGGAGCGTCACGCGGGTTTTACGTGCGTCTCTCCGTGCCCTCTCAAGCGCGTCCTTATGTGCAACTCTAAGTGCGTCGTTATGTGTCACGTTATGTGCCTGCTCAAGTGCGACATGAAGCCATGCGGATTATTCTGATCACCGGTATTTCGGGGTCCGGCAAATCAGTTGCGTTGAACGCACTGGAGGACGTCGGTTATTACTGCGTCGACAACCTGCCGCCCCGGTTTCTGCCTGAATTGGCGGCTTTTCTCGACCGTGACGACTGCGCCCGGCTCGCGGTCGCGATCGATGCGCGCTCCGGCGGCTCGTTGCAGGATGTCGCACGTATTCTGGACGACCTGCGTCATAACGGGCATACGGTCCGCGTGCTGTTTCTGAACGCCAGCACGCAGGCGTTGATCGCGCGATTTTCCGAGACACGCCGTCGGCATCCGCTTTCGGTGTGGTCGGGTGAAAAGTCCCCGCGCAGTGAGGCGTCGCTGGCCGATACGATTGAAGGCGAACGCGAACTTGTCAGCGACCTGATCGAGCTCGGACAGCAATTGGATACCAGCAGCCTGCGCGCGAATACGTTGCGCGCTTGGGTCCGGACCTTCGCCGAGCATCAGAACGAAGGGCTGACGTTGATGTTTCAGTCGTTCGGCTTCAAGAAAGGTGTGCCGCTGGACGCGGACTATGTGTTCGACGTGCGCTCGTTGCCGAATCCTTATTACGATACCGCGTTACGACCGTTGACCGGCCTCGATCAACCGGTCATCGATTTCCTTAGCGCCATCCCCGAGGTACAGGAGATGATCGACGACATCTCCGGATTCCTGCAGAAATGGCTGCAGAGCTTTCGCGACGACAACCGCAGTTATCTGACCGTCGCGATAGGATGCACGGGGGGGCAACATCGCTCAGTCTTCATTTCAAAGACGCTGGCCGACCGCTTCGGCGGTGCCGATCGCGTAATTCTGCGCCATCGGGAAATCGCGCCGGCCGACACGCTGCCGAGTCACTGACGATCATGGCCAGTTTGCACGCGCATCCCGAATCCGACTGGCCCACCGGCTGGAACTGCGATCTCCCTTTATTTCCGCTGGGAACGGTACTGTTTCCGGACGGCTGGCTGCCGCTGCGTGTCTTCGAGGCGCGTTATGTCGATATGACTGGAGAGTGCTTGCGTAACGGTAGGCCGTTTGGCGTCTGTCTGTTGAAAAGCGGTAGCGAAATCGCCACGCCGGGAACGGCCCCGGAGCCGGAAACCATTGGCTGTCTGGCGGAAATCCAGTCCTGCGACGTCCAGCAGCTCGGCGTGATGCTGCTGCAATGCCGCGGTACCAAGCGCTTCCGTCTGCTGTCTACGCGTCTAGAGAACAATGGGCTGCTATGCGGCACTGCAGAGGTGATTCCCGACGACGCCGCGGCGATCGATTCGTCCGAACATCGATTGATGCTCGCCTCCTGCTCGGAAGTACTGACCCGCATCATCGACAGCGCGAAAGAACGGGGTACCGATAGCGTGCCGTTCCTCGAGCCTTTCCGCTTCGACGATGCGTCGTGGGTCAGCAATCGGCTTGCCGAGGTGTTGCCGATTTCGATGCGAGCGCGGCAGCAGCTGATGGAGCTCGACGATGCAAATGCACGCATCGAGCTGGTCCATCAATATATGAGTCGCCATCAGTTGCTCTGATCGCGCCACAAAAGCGCGTGAACGCCCCATACTGGCCGCTGAGTCCCCGACGCGCGCGTCAGATCAGCGAGCCTTTGAGTCCGCCCAGCATCTTCTTCACCGGGGCCGGCAAACCGTATCGGTCCAGATCCCGCCAGTCGACCCACTCGGTGGTCGCATCCGGCGTATGCGTCAGTTGAACCCCTTGCGGCTCCGCGCATGTCACGCGCATCGGCTGAATTTCCAGGCGAAAATGCGTGAAAACGTGCGTCAACGGCGACAACAGGCTGATCGACTCTGCCTGTGCGCCGAACGCGCGAGCGAAAGCCCGCGCCGCAACCTCATCCTCCGCCTCCGGCAAACTCCATAGGCCGCCCCAAATACCGGTCGGCGGCCGCCGATACAGCAACAGATAAGGACCGGCATCCAAAATCAGCATCACGGTCTGCCGGGTCGGCGTGATTTTCGGCGGACGACGGGTGGGCAATTCCTGCTGCCGATGCGTGACATTGGCGACGCAATCGGAGGCGAACGGACAGCGATCGCATTGCGGCGCGCTGCGTGTGCAAAGCGTCGCGCCCAGATCCATCAGCCCTTGCGTATAGGCGCTCATCTCGGCTGCAGCGTTGACGCCCGCTTTCGGCGGCAACAGCGATTCGGCCAATGCCCACATCGCTGTTTCGATTCGTTTTTCGCCCGGGAATCCGACGATGCCGAAGACGCGAGCGAGTACCCGTTTGACGTTGCCATCGAGGATGGTCTCGTGGGCACCAAAAGCAAATGCGGCAATGGCAGCAGCCGTCGATCGACCGATGCCGGGCAGGCTTTCGAGATCGGTCAGATTACTTGGAAATTGGCCGCCAAAGCGATCCATCACCTGCTGCGCGCAACGGTGCAGATTGCGCGCCCGCGAGTAGTAGCCGAGCCCGGCCCACAGTGCCATCACTTCGTCGTTCGGCGCAGATGCCAATGACCCCACATCGGGGCAACGCTGCAGGAAACGCGCGTAATACGGAATGACCGTGGCCACCTGGGTCTGCTGCAGCATGACCTCGGACAGCCAGATCCGATACGGATCCCGGGTTTTCTGCCATGGCAGATCATGACGTCCATTCACGCGCTGCCAGACGATCAACCGCGGCGCAAACGCGGATCGCGGCA